>JBGTJG010000066.1:0-5551 GCA_041745235.1 Ferruginibacter sp.
CAGGTGATTACAAAGTGCTGCCGGGTGGTTCTGCATTTATTGTAATGAAGAATTTCGAAAATGAAACAGTGTGGAAGAACAGTGCCTGCCGAACTTACCACCTTGGAGATGATGTGCTGGGCTTGGAGTGGTATACAAAAATGGGAAGCATAGGAGGCGAAGTTTTGGAAGGCATACAAAAATCCATTTCACTTGCGGAGGAAAAATACAAAGGTCTTGTTATTGCAAATGAAGGCCCCAACTTCAGCGCAGGGGCGAATGTGGGAATGATATTCATGCTCGCTATTGAACAGGATTACGATGAGATAGATATGGCGATCAGGATGTTTCAAAGCACTATGATGCGTGTGCGTTATTCCTCCATCCCTGTTGTGCTAGCACCGCATGGGCTTGCACTTGGCGGTGGGTGTGAGATTTGTTTGCACGCAGATAAAGTTATTGCGGCCGCGGAAACTTATACAGGGCTCGTCGAGGTTGGAATAGGTGTTATCCCGGGTGGTGGGGGTACAAAAGAATTTGTTTTACGAGCAGCGGATGAAATGCATCACGGCGAACCGGAAACGATCACTTTGCAAAACCGTTTTCTTACCATTGCTACTGCCAAGGTTGCAACATCTGCAGCCGAGGCATTTGATCTGGGCATATACAGGAAGGGTACAGATGAAATAAGCATGAACCTGAGCAGGCGAATAGCTGATGCAAAAAATGCAGTGATCAATTTACATGATGAAGGATATACCATGCCTGTACAACGAAATGATATCAAAGTCCTCGGCCGCTCCGGCCTTGGCGCCATGTATGCTGGCATAAATGGTATGCACAAAGGGAAATACGCTACGGACCATGATGTCGTAGTTGCTAAAAAACTCGCTTATGTAATGTGCGGTGGCGATCTGAGCGAGCAGACTCTGGTAAGTGAGCAATATCTGCTTGATCTCGAAAGGGAAGCCTTCCTGAGTCTTACAGCAGAAAAGAAAACACTGGAAAGAATACAGAGTATATTAAAAACAGGGAAACCGTTAAGAAATTAAAAAGGTTCTCACTGCACCGATAATTTCAAAATACTCCGGATATACCGGAGTATTTTACTATTACCCCCATTTAACAGGTAAAAAATTTATCCTAACTTTTCATAATAATCATAACAATCAGTGTTCAATTTAAATTTATGAAACCCATTTTTTCTTTATTTCTTATTTCCGTAAGCTTCACGGTATTTGCTCAGCAAAAAATGCTCACTATGCAGGATGCCATGGTGAATGCCCGCACCACACTGGCACCGGAAAATCTTCGCCAGCTTCAATTTGTAAAAGGAACGAACGATTATGTGTACCTGAAAAAAATAAACGGCACAGATGTTTTTGTACGAGGCAATTTTTCTTCAAAAGAAGAAACACCTTTTCTTACGCTTTCGAAATTAAACCAACGCCTCAGAAATGTAAAACAGGATTCCTTAAAAGTTTTACCTCCTGTACAATTCAATAATGATAACTACATCGTAAGCATCCGCGGTACTAAATACGGGTTCAGTACGAAGGATCAGTCCTACAATACCCTACTTGAAAAAGACCTTTCTTCAAAAGCAAACCTTGACCAAAGTAAGAGCGATTACATTGCTTATCTGCAGAATAATAATCTTTTTGTTACAAAAGCCGGTGATAAAAAGCAAGTGACCACGGACGGCTCGGAAAATATCGTTTACGCATCTTCTGTACATAGGGATGAATTCGGCATAAACAAAGGGACATTCTGGAGCAACAGCGGTGATAAGCTTGCCTTTTACCGTATGGATCAAAGTATGGTGACGGATTATCCGATTATAGATTGGACCACACGCCCGGCAAAAAATGTAAATATCAAATATCCGATGGCCGGAGACAAAAGCCATGAAGTAACGTTGGGCATATATAATGCAACAACAAAAAACACTGTTTGGGTAAAAACGCAGGATGGAAATTTTAATGATCCTCCTTCTCAGTTTGCCATTCTTAATAATCCAAAAGAAAGATACCTGACCAATATTGCCTGGAGTCCCGATGATAAATTTCTCTATGTAGTCGTTGTGAACCGTGCCCAGAATCACATGTGGCTGAATAAATATGATGCTGCAACAGGAAGCTTTCTGTCAACATTATTTGAAGAAAAAAGTGATAAGTATACCGAGCCGTTGGTCACGATGCTATTCCTGAAAAATAAACCTGAGCATTTTATATGGCAGAGCAAAAAAGACGGCTGGAATCATTTATACCTGTATGATGCAACAGGCAGGCAGGTTAAGAGACTTACATCCGGTAACTGGGAAGTGCTTGATGTAAAAGGCTTTGATGATAAAGGAGAAAACCTGTTTTATGTTTCTACGCAGGAATCTCCGATAACGAAAAATCTATACGTCCTTAATTTGAAGTCCTATAACACCCAACGCCTTACTGCTGCAAGCGGCGTACATAATACAAACATCAGCAGCGACGGTAAATATTTTACTGACAGCTACAGTACCACGGAGAATGCCCGCATCATAAATATTACAGAAGTAAGATCCGGGAAAAGCAAAATGTTGTTGCAGGCTTCAAATCCTTTATCGTCTTATTCGTTAGGAAAGCTGAATGTTTTTACTATTAAAAATAATGAAGGGACTGATTTATATGCCCGCATGTATACACCCGTAAACTTTGACAGCACTAAGAAATATCCTGTTGTTGCTTACTGGTACGGTGGTTCTCATGCGCAAATGATCCTTAACAGCTGGAACGGTGGCGCAGGGGATTATTGGTTTCAGTACATGGCGGAAAGAGGCTACATCGTTTTCACGGTAGATACACGCGGCAGTTCTAATCGGGGCCGCGATTTTGAACAAAGTGTTTTCCGCAAAGCAGGTGCGCCGCAGATGGATGATATGATGGCAGGTGTAAATTTCCTTCGTTCAAAATCTTATGTGGATCAAAAGAACATGGGACTCTTTGGCTGGAGCTATGGCGGTTTTATGACGACAAGCTTTTTACTTAACCACCCGGGTGTTTTTAAAGCCGGCGTAGCAGGCGGCCCGGTGATGGACTGGCAGATGTACGAGATAATGTACGGTGAGAGATATATGGACACACCTCAGGAGAATCCCGAAGGATATGCGCAAACTAACCTTATAAAGCAGGCCGGAAAACTGAAAGATAAATTACTGCTGATCCATGGCTTGCAAGATCCGGTAGTTGTGCAGCAGCATTCTGTAAATTTTGTAAAAGCTGCTGTAGATGCCGGTGTGCAGGTAGATTATATGATCTACCCTGGGCATGAGCATAATGTACTTGGAAAGGACAGGGCACATCTTTATCAAAAAGTTTCAGATTATTTTGATCAGCATTTAAAATAAAATACTTCACCGCATAATTATAATTATTATGAACAAGTTCCCTACACGATCAGGCATTTCATTGCTTGTATTGATCACATTATTTTCTCTAAGCACTATTGGGCAGGATGCAGAAAACTATCGCCTCCCACCTAAAGACATAGCAGATCTTTTGCTGGCCAAACCTACACCTGCTGTTAGCATTGATGATAAAGCGACCTGGATGCTGCTTATTGTACGAAACAGTTATCCTTTAGTAGAGGAATTGGGTCAGTCCGAATTAAGGGTTGCAGGATTACGTTTAAATCCTAATAATTTTTCTCATGCCAGGCAGACTTATATTAATGATTTCACCTTAAAAAATATCCCTGCAAATAAAGAGTATAAAATTGCGGGCTTACCGTCCAACATGCTTGCAGGAAATGTGACGTGGAACGACAGTCAGAATAAAATTGCCTTTACAAATACAGTTTCCGGCAGAGTAGATCTGTTTATCATAGATGTAGCTATGCAGAAGGCTACCCGGATAAACAAACAACCGCTGAATGCAGTTAACGGTGCAGCAATCAGGTGGTATGATGACAATTCATTGATGTATAAAGTTATAACAGCACCACCTTCGGCTTTTATTAAAAAGCCTGTTACGCCCAAAGGTCCTGTAGTACAGCAAAACATAGGTAGTGCGGCGCCGGGAAGAACTTACCAGGATATGATCAGATCGCCTTATGATGAACAGGTTTTTGAATTTATGGCAACTTCGCAATTGGTTATTAACAGAAACGGCACAGAAACCAAGATCGGTAAGCCGGAGATGTATGCTTCTTATGCTATTTCTCCCGACAAAAAATATATTATCACCGAAACCATAAGAAAACCTTTTTCTTACCTCGTACCTGCCGGGGGTTTTCCTACTACGGTTAGCATAAAAGATATAACCGGAAAGATGATCAAAATGCTGGCAGAACTGCCCAGCTCAGAAACAAGACCTTCGGGCAATGATAATGTTCAAAATATAGCCAGAGGATATGAATGGCGGGATGATGAAGCTGCAACAGTAATTTGGTCAATGCCTCTTGACAGTGGATTGATCAAAAATAAAATGGAATACCATGATGCTGTTTATGCACTTTCTGCTCCTTTTTCAGGCTCTGCAAAAGAGTTATTTAAAACAGGGATGCGTTTCCGCGGGGTAGCATGGGGTAATGATAATTTTGCATGGGTTACAGAAGGATTGCAGGGCAAACAAGCTTTAAAAGTGAGCCGGTATAATCCTTCTTCCGGAACTATGGAAACTTTATTTCAGCGGAATACTACAGATGCATACAATAATCCGGGCAGTCCTGTTACGGAAAAAAATAAATACAACAGAGATGTTATAAGGGTCACGAATAATTCTTTTTTGCTTAATAATACTGTTGGTTCGTCTCCGGCCGGTGATCTCCCATTCCTTGCTAAATATGATCTTGGTACTAAGAAATCTGAAATACTGTGGCGGGCAAAGGAAGGTGTATATGAAAGTATCGCAGATGTGATAGATCCGGAAAACCTGATACTGCTTACCCGCAGGGAAACACAGGTAGATGTACCTAATTACTACATTAAAAATCTTAAGCTTAGGATCGCAGATAAACCACTCACTGCATTTAATAATCCATATCCTGCATTGCAGGGCGTTACAAAACAAAAAGTAAAATACAAAAGAGCAGACGGCGTGGATCTTACGGGTGATCTTTATTTACCGAAGGGGTATAACAAAGAAAAGGACGGTCCTTTACCTGTACTGATGTGGGCATACCCACGGGAGTTTAATAACGCTGCAGATGCTGCACAGATAAGGGGTAGCAAAGACCGTTTTACCGGCATCAATTGGGCCAGCCCAATATTTTATGTGACGCAGGGTTTCGCGGTTTTGGATAATGCAGAAATGCCTGTCGTGAGCACAGACACATCAAAAAAACCAAATGATAATTTTTTGGAGCAGCTCAGACTAAATGCAGAAGCAGCTATAAATACGCTGAGTGATATGGGTGTGGGAGACAGGAACAGGATGGCAATAGGAGGGCACAGTTACGGAGCATTTATGACCGCTAATTTGCTTGCACATACAAATTTATTCAAAGCAGGTATAGCAAGGAGCGGTGCATATAACAGAACCCTTACCCCGTTTGGTTTTCAGGGAGAAGACAGAACCTTCTGGCAGGCACCAGAACT
>JBGTJG010000067.1:0-7569 GCA_041745235.1 Ferruginibacter sp.
AGAAAGAAGTGCCGGTAAAAGAACCGCAAACCGATGCCCCTAAAACCGGCGTTACCAATATTGAAGCACCCGAGCTGGAAGCTCCGAAAGTGTTGGATAAAATTGATCTTGATGCAATAGATTCTTCTACCCGTCCCAAGAAAGGCGCTAAGAAAAAAGAAGAAGAAAAACCCGCTCCTGTTTCTAAAAAGAAGGCTGAGGCAGAAGTAAAGCCGGCTGTAATAACCCCTGTTGCCGCTGAGGCCCCTGTGTCAGTACAGCCAACCATGGCACCGCCTGCAGATACAGCTCCTGTAATTGAAAACATACAATCTGAAAGGCTTACCGGCCCTAAGATAATGGGTAAGATAGAACTGCCGGTAAACAACGATACCCGTCCTAAAAGGGATGATGCCAATAAGCGTAAGCGGATCATCATTCCGAAAAAAGGCTCACCAGGTAATGCACCATTGCCTGATACCCGTGGCCCACGCTCCGGAGTAGGTACACCAACGGGCGCACGCCCGGCAGCAGGTGGCAATCGCTTTCCGCGACCGATCATCGGTACGCCGGTGCGCACAGACAAAGTAATAGATGCAAAAGAAATACAGGAAAAATTAAAACAGACTCAGGCCAAACTCTCCGGCGGCAGTGGCCGCGGCAGGAGCAGCAAGGCTAAATACAGGAAAGAGAAAAGAGACCTCTTTAATGAAGCTCAAAGCAACCGCCCGGATGAAGGGAACAAGCTGCAGGTTACGGAGTTTATCTCCGTGAGTGAGCTTGCGGGTTTAATGAGCGTGAGTTTTGCAGATATCATCAGCAAGTGTATGAATCTGGGAATCATGGTATCCATCAACCAGCGTTTGGAAGCGGATGTGATAGAGCTTGTAGCAAGTGAGTTTGATTATGAAGTAGAATTTATCGGCGTAGATGATGCTGCTGAGCTCGAAGAAAATGAAGGTGATGATGATCCGGAAAACCAGCGCGACAGAGCGCCTATCGTTACCATCATGGGTCACGTAGATCACGGTAAAACCTCTTTGCTGGATTATATCAGGAATACAAATGTAATTGCCGGTGAGGCCGGGGGAATTACACAGCACATCGGTGCTTACGAAGTAACATTACCGAGCGGCCGTGCCATTACCTTCCTGGATACGCCGGGTCACGAGGCTTTTACAGCCATGCGTGCACGTGGTGCAAAAGTTACAGATATTGCAGTAATAGTTGTTGCTGCAGATGATGCAGTAATGCCGCAAACAAAAGAGGCTATTTCGCATGCGCAGGCTGCAAATGTGCCGATGATCTTTGCAATAAATAAAGTAGATAAAGACGGGGCTAACCCGGAGAAGATAAAAGAGCAGCTTTCCGGTATGAACATATTGGTAGAAAGCTGGGGCGGTAAGTACCAGAGCCAGGAAATAAGTGCCAAGCAGGGTATGAACATTGATCTCCTGTTGGAAAAGATATTACTGGAAACAGATATCCTTGAGCTGAAGGCTAACCCGGATAAACAGGCATCAGGTACGATCATAGAAGCATCGCTGGATAAGGGCCGCGGCTATGTAGCCACTATCCTTGTACAGAACGGTACTCTTAAGCAGGGAGATATGATCGTCTCCGGGCAGTTCTTCGGTAAGGTAAAAGCGATGTATAATGAGCGCAACCAGCGTACAGAACATGCACCTCCTTCTGCACCTGCATTGATCCTTGGCCTTAACGGTGCGCCGCAGGCAGGAGAAACATTTAAAGTATACGAGAACGAAAGTGATGCAAGAGAAATGGCTTACAAGCGCGGGCAAATCCTACGTGAGCAGGGTATGCGGGCTAAAAAGCACATCACGCT
Organism: Ferruginibacter sp.; assembly: GCA_041745235.1. GTDB lineage: Bacteria > Bacteroidota > Bacteroidia > Chitinophagales > Chitinophagaceae > Ferruginibacter. Next base: position 1,826 of record JBGTJG010000067.1, read on the forward strand.
TGAGGAGATCGGACGCCGTCTTGCATTGGGCAACTTTAAAGAGCTTAATGTAATTATCAAAGGTGACGTGGATGGTTCTGTGGAAGCATTGAGCGATTCATTGCAGAAGCTGAGCACAGAAGAGATCGTAATAAAAGTTATTCATAAGGCAGTAGGTGCCATCACAGAAAATGATGTGAACCTTGCAGCCGGATCAGATGCGATCATTATCGGATTTAACGTACGTCCGAGCATACAGGCATCACGCCTTGCAGAAAATGAGTCCATTGAGATCAAGTTGTACTCCATTATCTACAATGCCATTGAAGAGATCAAGAGTGCAATGGAAGGTATGCTTGAGCCTACTGTAGAAGAGAAGATCCTCGGAAACGTAGAGATCAAAGAAACATACAGGTTTGATAAAGCGACCGTGGCAGGATGTATGGTACTGGATGGTAAACTTGCACGTAACAACCGCATTCGTTTGGTGAGAGAAGGTATTGTAATATTTACCGGTGAGCTGGCCAGTCTGAAACGCTACAGGGATGATGCGAAGGAAGTTACTTCAGGAATGGAGTGCGGACTGGTGATCAGAAATTACAATGATATAAAGGTTGCAGATATCGTCGAAGCATTTGAAGAAGTGGAAGTGAAGCGGACATTGTAAAATATTAATTATTTGTAAAAAGCCCATGTCATTAGACGTGGGCTTTTTGATGTTTTCACTCATACTACCGATAGCGTATTCGAAAATTAAAAATAATCTTCTTTCTTTATGGTTCTTTAACTGTAAACTCTCTGGTAATTACAGAATCGGCTGTTTCAATGTAGTTAATTATTCTTCCTGCAAATAACTTGTTACAGGAATCTGCCAAAAAGGTTTCACGATATTCTCGAGTAGCATTTGCAAAGAGCCCGGTGATCTTGCTTTTCCTTTTTTCTACCAGTCGCCAGTTACAAAAGGAATTACAATCAATCTTACTATATGAATATCCTTGCGGCTTCCAAATGGCATCCGCCACAGAAACAGGCCTGTTTCTCACCTTGCCATTTGTTCCATTACCTGATACTAGCCAACAAAATTTTGTTTCATTTACATTGTAAAACATATAACCGGGGTGCAATGCCTCAGCCTCAGTTTTAGTTTTATCACAAACAACAAGACCAGGCAAATCATAACCGTTCTGATAGCCCTGCCAGCAAGCTTTCGCATTTACTGAATTGTTGTTTTCTTTTTTACAGCCGCAGAGTGTGATCAGGATGAGCAGAAAAGAGATGGATCTTGTTTTCATTTCTTTGAAATTGAATAATGCTACTTCTTCCTACACGCACTGGAAAGCCTTTATATCTGATTGGTAGAAGAAGATTAGGGTGTACTGTAAAAATAAGAAGTATAGGTTTCTTGAAAATTTATTATTTGACTCAGAATTTGTTAACAGGCAGCTAAACTTGAACTTTTAAGCCTGAAACAATCAAAAAAATACCATTAAGCTTACCTTTGCAGCTTATGAGAAAACCAATTTTATTTATTGCTGTTTTACTTCTTTCAACAGTTGTATCCTTAGCACAACCAAATAAAGTAAACGCAGACCGGATCATCGGTGTGGTAGGGAATAAGATCGTTCTGAAAAGCGATGTGGAAGATCGCCTTTCCGATATGCAACGCCAGGGTGCAGAAGTTCCTGCAAATGGTAAATGCCTTGTACTGCAGGATCTGATGAGTACTAAAACACTTGTGTTACAGGCTGAAAAAGATTCTCTTCCTGTATCTGATGACGATGTAGAATCTGATATTGATACAAGGATCCGTCAGTACCTTAATCAATTCGGAGGGAAAGATGAGTTGGAAAAGATTGCCGGTAAAACCGTTTACCAGCTTAAAGAAGATATGCGGGAACCTATTAAAGATCAGAAACTGGCAGTAGCAATGCGGAATAAGATCGTAGATGATATCCGCATCACACCCAATGAAGTAAGATTATTCTACAACAGAGTACCTGCAGACAGCCTTCCCTTTTATGAAAGTGAAGTGGAAATGGGCCAAGTGGTAGTTTTTCCCAAAGCAAGTCGGGAGGCAGAAGATTATGCAAAAGAGCAACTGATAGAATATAAAGCAATGATTGAAAGCGGTAAAAAAGATTTCAAAGCTGCCGCTGCGCAATATTCAGATGAGCCGGGCGCTAATGAAAGATACGGACAGATGGAGATCAACAGGAATTCAAAAGATTTCGACCCTACTTTTATGGCAAAGGCATTTACGCTTAAAGAAGGCCAGATCTCCAACCCTTTTAAAAGTAAGTTTGGCTACCATATCGTACAACTCGTTACAAGGAACGGTGATGATGCTGTAGTAAGGCATATCATAAAAATACCTCAGGTTACTGCCATCGAATTAAAACAGGGGCGTGACAGGCTGGATACCGTTCGCTCTAAACTGATTGCCGGCACTATAGATTTTGGTACTGCGGTGGATAAGTACAGTGATGATGAAAGCAGTAAATTTACTGCAGGCATGATGCAGGGAAACAACGGCACTTTTCTTACAATAGATCAGTTAGATAAGGATGTTATCCCCGTTCTTAAAACCCTTACGCCCGGCAGCTATTCCCAACCAATGGAATACATTGACGGTACCGGTAAAAAAGGGGTAAGGATAGTTTACCTTAAAACCCAGACTGCACCTCATCGGGAGAATTTACAGGATGATTACAGCAGGATATCTCTGCGGGCTTTGGAAGATAAAAAAGAAACAGCCCTGGAGAATTGGTTCGACAAAAGATTAGGTTCTTATTACATTATGATAGACCCGGATTACAGGGAGTGTGATACTATGAAGACGTGGGTAGATGCGTCATCACGCACTAAGAAAAATTAATTTTTCCCTTGTAAAGTTTTTAAAGCGAATGTGGTACAACATTCGCTTTTTCATTTTCGTTTTATTCAGCTAAAAAAGCACTCTGCCTCAGGGAATGCTTATTTTTGTAAAAACCATTTGTATTGATAGAGAAGCATCAGTTAAAGGAAGAGAAAGCAATCCTTGTAGGTATTATCAGCAAAGAGCAGACAGAAAATCAATTAAAAGATTACCTGGATGAACTTACTTTTCTTGCAGAAACTGCGGGCGTAGAAACGGTAAAAACGTATACACAGAGATTAGCGCATCCTGACAGCAAAACATTTATCGGGAAGGGAAAGCTGGAAGAGATCAAACAATATATTCTGCTTAAAGGAGACATCGGGTTGGTTATTTTTGATGATGAGCTTACCGGTTCCCAGATTCAGAATATAGAAAAGGAACTGAAGGTTGTTACGATAGATCGGAGTGACCTGATCCTGGATATTTTTGCCTCAAGGGCAAAAACGGCTCAGGCAAAAACGCAGGTAGAGCTTGCGCAGTATCAATACATCCTTCCCCGCCTGAAGGGTATGTGGAAACACCTTGAACGCCAGGGGGGCGGTGTGGGTACACGGGGACCGGGGGAGACAGAAATTGAGACTGACAGGCGTATTGTAAAAGATAAAATAACCCTCCTCAAAAAGCGGTTGGGCGAATTTGACAGGCAGGCATTTACACAACGTAAAGAACGCGGCGAATTTATTCGGGTAGCGCTGGTGGGTTATACAAACGTGGGCAAGAGCACGATCATGAGTGCACTCAGTAAGAGTGAAGTTTTTGCTGAAAATAAATTGTTTGCTACGCTTGACACGACCACAAGAAAAGTAGTGTTTGAACAAACCCCTTTTTTGCTCAGCGATACGGTAGGATTCATTCGCAAGCTACCTCACCACCTGGTAGAAAGTTTTAAGAGCACCCTAGATGAAGTAAGGGAAGCAGATCTCCTGCTGCATGTAGTGGATATCTCACACCCGCAGTATGAAGAGCAACTTGCCGTGGTAAATAAAACACTTGCAGAACTCGGATGCACGGATAAACCTACTATCACGATCTTCAATAAAATGGATCAGTTTGAGAAGGTCACATTTGATGAATGGCTGGAAGCAGATGTAAAAGTGGACATACTCCGTGAGCTTAAAGAAAGATGGGAAGAAAGCACAAAAGGTAATTGTGTTTTTGTATCCGCTACAGAAAAAAGCAATTTTGAAGTGTTGCGGCAGATCATACTTAATAAAGTGAGAGAGATCTACCAGATACGTTATCCGTACAAAGCGGAATATTTTTATTGATTCAACCCGGCAAATCCTAATGCCTACAAATCCGGTCAGATATAAAATTGCTGATAATATCGGGAATCTTCACTTTCCTGAAAGTGGGATTTTGAGGATGTGTGTCGGAGACAAGGATATATGTCTTATAAAAAAGGAGGCTGAACTGTTTGCATGTGATGCACGTTGCCCGCATGCAGGCGGTGATCTGTCAGCCGGATATACAGATTCACGTGGAAACATAGTTTGTCCTGTTCATGATTATAAGTTCTCCATTAAAAACGGGCGTCATGCAACAGGGGAAGATTACCGGTTAAAAGTGTACCCCGTAGAAGCCTCCAGCAAGGGCCTTTACATAATTATCTGAATAAATAACAGAAACACATTAAGAGTAGAACATTTCTACAACCCATGTTACCTTATTTCCCTTTTGCGTAAAAAAGCAGCTCATTATTGAGCTGCTTTCTGATTGATCCTTAATTTCTACTTACAATTCAGGCTTCTTTGATTAAAATTGTTATTTACGAATCACTTTTTCTGTGTTAATTATACCATCCTTATTTTCTACTCTTATAAAATAAACAGCAGGGGGTAATAAACTCATATCGAATGAATAGAAATTGCTCATAGGACGAGAGTAAGCTACGATGTGTCCCGCAACCGTAGTAATAGATACGGTTTTAATAAGCGTTTCATTTTGTATGTTAACTATGCCCGACGTAGGATTTGGATAAACCGTAAGCATGGTTTTACTACCATCATTGCGCAGAATAATAATCTGTGAATAGACTGTGGCACCGGTTGTTTTTGTATACTTTAACCTGTAATATTCTTTTGGTTCCTTTACCGTTACGGTGTAGGCAGTCATACTGTTTCTGCGGTTATCTGTATACGTTTCTACGGTCGTAAATCTGCTGCCATCCGTGCTTTTTTGAAGCTCCGTTTTTTGCAACGGGATTTCACCCGGGTTATTCCATATCAGATCAGAAACATTTTTTGTTGCCGTTGCTTTATAGCTGAAATAAAGATCATTAACGGGTAAAACGTTCGCCGTCAAAGGTATCATCCATACGCCGCGGCCAAAAGTAGATACAAACATTTGCTTTGTTGTATAGCTTATCTCCATATCAGACGTTCTCACATTTGGCATAGATGTACCGAATCTTTCCCAACCTGCGCCCATAAGGCCACCTGCGGGATTGAGACGCGCCATATAAACGCCAAGCTCAGTAGCAAGAAAAACAGTATCCGTTCCTTCGTAGCGGATGGCATTTTCCATTTTAATATTTATCATATTGCCGGTAATATTATTCCATGTAGTACCCGCGTCGCCGGAAAGAAATACTTTATTAGCTGCATCAAATCCTGTTGCGGTTGCAATAAGTGTATCAGTGTTTTTACTGTAATAAATAGATTTGAATGTTACGGTAGCGGGCGCAGTAATTGTAGTCCACGTCGCTTCGTCTACCGATTTTTTGATTACATTGTTATCACCGATAGCTATGATACGTTGCATAGCAGTATTGGTCGGATGATTAGCAAGTGCAATAAACTTAGGCTTATCGCCCAGGTTTGCATTGAGGCTTGTCCACGTTCCGCCA
>JBGTJG010000068.1:0-4074 GCA_041745235.1 Ferruginibacter sp.
AGAAACTTTCCCAGTATGTCCCATTGTTTATATCCACTGAAAAGTTGTTTGCTATCATCCGGATTAGCAACAACCTGATCAATATTGTTTACGGTGGAAACATATTGCGTACGCCGACCGAAATTCGGGTACTTGTCAGAATAATTATTTCCCATCTTCATATCACCGAAATCGCTGTAGGTGCCTGATAATAAAAAGCCGGCTTTTGTTCCGCCAATATTGAAATCTGCATGCCCGGTCTTCTCAGAATTAGCCGTACTGTAACGTATAAGGGAGTTGCCTTTGTACAATACTTTGTTTTTTGTACCGCTAAGAATCGGTGATTTGGTTTTAAATGCTACAACCCCGCCCAGCGCATCACTCCCGTGCAATGCAGAGGCTGGCCCGTACATTACCTCTACCCGCTCCAGCATGTTCTGATCTATTGTGATGGCATTTTGTAAATGGCCGGAACGATAAATGGCGTTATTCATCCGTACCCCGTCTACTACCAGCAAAATTCTGCTGGCTTCAAAGCCGCGAATAAGCGGGCTGCTCCCACCCTGCTGGCTTTTTTGCACAAATACATTTCCGGTACTCTGCAAGAGATCTCCGGTATTTTGTGCATTAATTTTTTTTATGTTGTTGTCCGTAATCACTTCAATCTTCTGGACAATATTCTTTTTCTTCTCCGCAAATTTTACGGAAGATATGATCACTTCATCCAGTGTAGAGGAATCTGCAGAGGGTTCAGTAGTTTTTTTTTGCTGCGCTGTGGCATGTAATCCCGGCAACAAAAAGAAGAGGTAAATGAAAATCTTCACAATTAATATTCTCAGAGGGATTAAATTAAAATTGCATTTCAGGTATTGATCCATCAGTAATTAAAGGCGCTGCTGTTTTGGCAACGATCTCTTCGACTGTAACCCCGGGAGCTCTTTCCAGTAATCTGAATCCGTGCTCTGTAATTTCAATAACTCCCAGGTCACTTACTATTTTCTTTACGCATGCCAACCCTGTAAGCGGCAGCGTACATTTCTTCAGCAATTTACTTTCACCCGCTGGGTTGGTATGCATCATCGCCACAATGATATTTTTTGCACTCGCCACAAGGTCCATCGCGCCGCCCATTCCTTTCACCATTTTTCCGGGTATCTTCCAGTTTGCAATATCACCGTTCTCACTTACCTCCATGGCTCCCAATACGGTAAGATTTATTTTACCCGAGCGTATCATACCAAAACTCATTGCACTGTCAAACAGCGACGATCCCGGTAGTGTAGTGATAGTTTGTTTACCGGCATTGATCAGGTCTGCATCCTCTTCCCCTGCAATAGGAAAGGGGCCCATGCCCAAAAGACCATTCTCACTTTGCAAAACTACATCTATACCTGCAGGAATGTAATTCGCAACCAGTGTAGGAATACCAATCCCGAGGTTCACATAAAAACCATGCTGCAATTCTTTTGCGATCCGTTGTGCGATTTGATATTTGTCTAAAGCCATAAACTAATCTGATAATTTACTAAAGTGATAATTAAGAATCTAACTTTAAGGTTGCATTTTTTCCAATCTTCATTCTTCATTCTTCAATCTTCAACCTTCAACCTTCAACCTTTCTTACAGTCCTCTGTTCAATCCTTTTCTCGTAATCCGCTCCCTGAAAAATACGTTGTACATATATTCCCGGAGTATGAATGAAATTCGGATCCAATTCTCCGTCCTCAACCAACTCCTCTACTTCGGCAATGGTTATTTTTGCAGCCATAGCCATAAGCGGATTAAAATTGCGCGCAGTATCCTTATATATTAAATTCCCCTGCTTGTCTCCTTTCCATGCTTTTACGATGGCGAAGTCAGCGTCAAATGCAAGTTCCATCAGATAATCTTTACCGTTGAAGTTTCGCGTTTCTTTTCCCTCCGCCACTTCCGTACCTACGCCTGCAGGTGTAAATATCGCCGGCATACCATATCCTGCAGCCATACATCTTGTGGCCAATGTTCCTTGCGGGATAAGTTCCACTTCCAGCTCCCCGGAAAGCAGTTGCCTTTCAAATTCTGCATTCTCTCCTACGTAGGAAGCAATCATTTTTTTTACCTGCTTTTGTTTCAGCATAAGGCCGATGCCAAAATCATCTACGCCCGCATTATTAGAAATGCAGGTGAGGTATTTTGCTCCTTTTCGCACGAGTGCAGCAATGCAATTTTCCGGGATGCCGCATAAGCCAAAACCACCGAGCATTAGGATAGCGCCATCAGCTATGTCTGAGATAGCATGATCAGCGTTCCGGTATAATTTGTTCATTTCTTTTTATTTTTTGGGATTCCTTCTCTTTTTCATTAGCACGTATCTCTTTTGCAAGTATGGAGTCCAGCAAATTTTTTATCAGGAAATCATTTTGCAAATAGTAATCGTAACTTTTAAAAAAATCTTTAGCTGTTGTTTGGTGTTTAAGGAAAATTTTATTTTGCAGGATCATATTTTCCCGCTTAAGATCATTAGCAGTATCCCTTGAAAGATAATCTTTAAGGAAAGCATCCGCCCTCATCTGATCCCACAGGATCTTTTCCATTTTATCAGGAGGCAGAATATCTTTAGGCACCCTGCTTTTAGTGCAGGAAAACAAAATAAGAGAAAATAAGATCAGGCAAATACCCTTCATTATTTTAATACTTCTTTGTAGCTCGTTGCATTAGTAATATCCAGCCTGGCCAGGAGTTCCGCAGCTTTAGCTTTATCCTGCGGGAGCGCTTTAGAAAATATCCTGATCAATTCATTAGATTTTCCCTGAAAAAAAAATTGATTGATCATAGTATTAGGATTTTCATTATTAAAAACCGCTAACTGATTCAATACATTTAAGATCTCGGAGCGAGCGATATTTTCATCTGAATAAAATTTATCTAAGCCGAGGCGATAATAATTATAATACACATCATTCATCACTGCAAACCTGGTATTAAGCATGTTATCAACAAGCCAGTACCTGTTCCGGATTCCGTCAAAAGCTTTCCACCCCTTGATACCCCGACCGTCAGGAGCATTGTTTACAATATTCTGCGCTTTCAGCAGGGATTGCTCTCCGCCTCTTATTCCGAAAGATTGATTATCAAATGCGATAACCATATTTGCATAATAAGCAAAAACAGCCGTTAAATTAGAAACCAATGCATCAGAACCGGATACCCTGGCGTCGTTAAACTCGAGCTGCTGAAACTCCGCGTACTTAAATGTCAGATCATCATCTTTAAAATTAATAATGGGTGACAGATAGGAAGTATTAAAAACCGGGCGGGCTGCCTGAATAGTTAAAGAAGCGCTGTAAACGTTCGTTTCTTCCGTAGAAGATAAATTGAGAAAAAATGTACAATCAATTCTTTCATTAGGAGCATATATATCCTTTGTCCATTTTCTGGTGTTCAAAAAATTATTCAGAGCGGTCTGCAGTGTATTAAATGCATTTTTGTTTACATTATTGGTAACCTGTGCTGCAGAAACCGTTACCCTTGCATTGAGTTCCTGCGCAGACAGGCGGCAGAAAAATCCCGATAATAATATCAGGGAAAATATTTTACGCATCTCTTTTATTTAAAATGGTGTCGATAATATCTGTTGCTACGTTTTCTTTTGCCTTCATATCAAAGGAATAAGTCATGCCTGTTTTATCAAAAATAGTGATTTTGTTTGTGCTGTGTCCGAAGCCCGCACCCTCATCTTGCAGCGAATTCAGTATAATGTAATCCGCATTTTTGTTTCCGAGTTTTTTCATTGCATTTTCCACTTCGTTTTCTGTTTCCAGTGCAAACCCTACGAGAAGTTGTGCATTAGTTTTAAGTTGCCCGAGTTTTTTCAATATATCCTCCGTGCGCTTTAATTCTATTGTAAGTGAATCGCCGGTTTTTTTAATTTTTTGGGCAGAGAAACTCACAGGCGTATAATCAGCCACGGCAGCGCTCATTATTGAAATATCTGTTTCAGCAAAATGACTTATACATTCATCAAACATTTCAGCTGCATTTGTTACCCGTGTAACGTTGCATGCAGAAGGAACTGCCTCGTTGGAGGGCCCCAGCACCAAGTGAACCGAAGCACCC
>JBGTJG010000069.1:0-2357 GCA_041745235.1 Ferruginibacter sp.
TTGCCGTAATAAATATGATCGGAATATGCCGAAGCTTATCCCGCTCATAAATAAGTGTTGCAGTTTCAAAACCATTGAGGTTCGGCATCTGCACATCCATTAGGATCAGCGCAAAATCAAATTCTTTCATCAGGATCTTCAGTGCCTGACGACCCGAATTAGCTTTCACAAATGTATACCCTGCAGGTTCTAAAACCGTTTCTATGGATAACAGGTTATCTTCCCTGTCGTCTACCAATAATATTTTCTCCATGCCTGTTCTTTAACGATATCAATGCCCGCAATAAAAAATGCGGTGCATTTATCCAACCAGCCCGTTTTTGTTTACTTATAAAACCATACCCTCATCAAAGATAGCAATTGATCTATTTTAACCGGTTTAGTAATATAATCAGATGCTCCCGCTTCAATACATTTTTCCCGGTCACCTTTCATCGCTTTCGCTGTAACGGCGATGATAGGGAGAGAAGAGTTCTTATGCTCTCTTCTCACTTTCTGTGTGGTTTCGTAACCATCCATCTCAGGCATCATGATATCCATTAAAACCATTTCTATTTTAGGATTATCCTCATTGATGATGTTTATTGCTTCCTTGCCGCTTTCTGCTGTTATTACATTGATATTATACCTTTCAAAAACAGTCATAAGTGCAAAGAGATTTCTTACATCATCATCTACAACCAGCACATTTTTCCCGGTAAGGATATCTTCTTTGATGCGGATATTTTCAATGATCTTTCTTTTATCCGGTGCCAGATCTTTGTTGTTGATATGAAGATGCAGTACCGTTTCTTCCAGCAAATGTTCAAGTGAATTTACACTCTTCAGCAAAACTGAATTGCTGTTTCGGTTAAGCAATTTCAATTCTGATTTTGTAAAGTCCCTTGCAGAGTAAACGATAACGGAAGTCATTTTGTCCCTTACCTGAGCGATCTTATTCACTACATCCGGCCCCGACATATCAGGCAGAGAATAATCCAGGATAATACAATCGCATTCATGGCCCATATCCTGCGCATATTTTATACCTTCTTCGCCGGTAGCCGCAATCGTCACTTCTATATTATCTCCCATCAGCATCTTTGCGATCTGGGAAGAATCGAGGTCATTGTCTTCAATAACCAAAACCTTTTTCAATACTTTTTTATCAAAAGTGAGTATGTCATCAAACAACTCATTCAGTGAATCATTTTCCAAAGGTTTAAGTAAGAAGCTGCGTGCACCTCGTTTAAGTGCCAGTAACCTGTTTTCTTCACCGGAAATGAGGTGAATAGGAATGTGGCGGTAATTGAGGTCGTTATGCAACAGTTCCATCACTTTCCAGCCACTGGTATCGGGCAACTTCACATCCAGCGTAATAGCAATTGGCATGAAGCGGTTGATGAAATCAAATACTTCAATGTAGCTTATCGCTACAATAGCCTTAAGGCCTACACTGTGTGCCTTATCTATCATGATCTTCCCAAAACGCAGATCATCTTCAATGATCAATACGACTTTATCATTGGGTTGAACATTAGCACGGTCATCCCCCGTCTCATTGATCATTTCATTCACGAGGTTGAGGTTCTTTACATCACCCTTATCACTCGAAACTGTGATTGAATTTATAAGGTTATCAATGTCCCCGGAGTCAGAACCCAATTTCGCAGCAACATAAGTGGAAGCATCAAGGCCCTCTCTGTGAATCGGGTCAAGATTATCAAGCGGCAGGAAAAGCGTAAAAATACTTCCGTGGCCGGCATTACTTTCCAATTCAATGGTACCCCCAAGCAATTCTGAAAGACCGCGACTGATCGACAGTCCAAGACCTGTACCCCCGTATTTTCTACTTGTAGATCCCTCTGCCTGCTGGAAGGCTTCAAAAATGATATTCTGTTTCTCCTGCGGTATGCCGATACCGGTATCGCTGATGGCAAACGCCACTACATTAGTTGCTTTTTCCAGAGCAGGCGAACTGTACTTCCAGCTGTTAGGCGCTGCCTTGTACATCTTTAATTTAACCTCACCTTTCTCTGTGAATTTAAATGCGTTTGAAAGCAGGTTTTTCAGGATCTGATTTAAACGCTGGATATCCGTTTCAAATGACTCTGCAAGTTCCGGATCCGTTTCTATTGTAAACCTTAAATGCCTTGCTTCTGAGATAGGCTTAAAGGTTGATTCTACAAAAGCAGAAATTTCTGAATAACGAACAGGAGAGATGTTGGCTGTGATAAAGCCGGATTCGATTTTAGAAAGATCCAGGATATCATTGATCAGCTGAATAAGATCATCTCCGCACGAGTGAATTGTTTTTGCATAACGCACCTGCTTATCATTGAGGTTTCCTTCATTATTCTCATACAATTGCTGTGCAA
>JBGTJG010000070.1:0-4131 GCA_041745235.1 Ferruginibacter sp.
AAAGAGGCTTGCACCGTAAATAATACTCCCTGAGGGGTTTAAAGAAAGAGGCTGTCCTGTCGGCAGCCTCTTTTTATTATTTAGCTTTTTTTGCAGTTTTTTTCGGAGCCTCTTCAGCAGCTTTAGGTTCAGCTTTTTTTGTTACAGCTTTTGTTGCAACTTTCGCAGGCCTGGAATTGCCGAATGATCCTGCTTTTATTTTTCCTTTCTTCGTTTTAATATCACCACGTCCCATAAATATGTTTTTATTTTTTTAAAGGTATAAAAAAAGCAAGACACGACTGCATCTTGCTTAAGAATGTTTTTGGGAAGGTCAGATCTTTGAAGACAATTCTTTACCTGCTTTAAATTTAGCAACCTTCTTTGCTTTGATCTTAATAACTGCACCGGTCTGTGGATTACGGCCGTTACGTGCTGCTCTTTTAGAAACAGAAAAAGTACCAAAGCCTACAAGAGTAACTTTGTCACCTTTCTTTAATGTTTTTGTTACAGCATCTACAAAAGAATCTACAGTGTGGTTAGCCTGTGTTTTTGTGATACCTGCGTCGTCCGCAATTTTGGCAATTAATTCTGCTTTGTTCATAATGAGTTTTTTGAAAAGTTTATAGTTGGACAAATATAGAAGGTTTTTACATTCAACAAATTTTATTATCAAGGATTAATTTGACAACCCTGAAGGCGCAAAGCCTTATTAATAGGGATTTAACGGAGAAATTCGATTCTGAAGAAAATAGGGTATAAAATAGAGATTTTGTTGTATATCAATACTGCGTTGAGTTTCAGGCTTATCGGGTAAGCAAAACCTTTGCCTGGATGGCGTTCAAGAGAATCCCGGTTATGATCAAAAAGGTATTTTTCTGTTTTGCACAATTAGTCCACAATCTGCATTACAGAACGAAAAGCTATGAATTTGTCTCCCCATTTTTCAAAAGAGCGGTTTCGCAATTCAGGTGCATATTTTTCTGCGTAGCGGTTGTAAAGCGATTTACTTTCTGCAAAATACTGGATTGCATAAGTGGGGCCTTCACTGTCATCGATCTCCAGCAAACGTAATATTTTATAATCGTTAAAACATTCTGTTGCGATCACCTCCGGTGCATGAATTTCTTTTATCCAGGCTAACCATTCTGTCTCTATGCTGCCATGCACTTTTACGGTAACATTGTAAATGATCATATCAAATTTTTAATTCTGCAAACACAGGACAATGATCGCTGTGCTTTACATCAGGATAAATAGCTGAGCTGATAAGTTGTTTCTTCAATGCATCTGTTACAGTTATGTAATCTATGCGCCAGCCTTTGTTTGTGAGACGAATGTTCGGGTTCATTACACTCCACCAGCTGTAATGATGAGGTTCTTTATTAAGTTCCCTGAAAGTATCTGTCCACCCGCTGCCTAAAAATTGATCCATCCATGCCCGCTCTTCGGGCAGAAAGCCTGTTGTATTTTTATTTCCTTTAGGATTATGAATATCGATCTCACTGTGTGCAATATTATAATCGCCGCACAGGATTATTTTGGGATTGTTCTTTTTCAGAACATCGAGGTAGCCCTGCATTTCTTTCAGCCAGATGTATTTATAATCCTGGCGATGCGACCCCGAAGTGCCCGAAGGGAAATATGCATTTATAAGCCTCACATCGCCGAACTGCAGTTGTATGACCCTCCCTTCAAAATCACTCAGTTCATTTTCATGTCCGAGGCTTACAGCATCAGGTTTAATTTTTGTAAAAACAGCTACGCCGCTGTATCCTTTTTTTTGTGCACTGAACCAGTGGTGATGAAAACCCAATTGTTCAAGTTGTTTGATATCTACATCTCCCTGAGATGCTTTGATTTCCTGCAGGCATATCACATCGGCGGGGTCAGTAGCAAGCCATTCAAAAAAACCTTTTTTGATGGCAGCTCTTATGCCGTTTACATTATAAGAGATGATACGCATAGAAACGTTTTGGTAAATGTAATGATGAGCTCAGCAGTAAAAAAACTTTATTCCAAAATGGGCCTAAGCCATCTTTCCATTTCTTCTGCAGGCATTTTCTTCCGCTGTGTATAATCCTCCAGCTGGTCTTTTTCAATTTTACCTACACCAAAATATTTACTTTTGGGATGTGCAAAATACCATCCGCACACTGCAGAAGCGGGAAACATGGCGAGAGACTCAGTTAAATGAATACCGGTATTTTCTTCACCACCGAGCAGCTCAAACAATTTATATTTTTCGGTATGATCGGGGCAGGCCGGGTAGCCCGGTGCGGGGCGAATACCTGTATATTTTTCTTTGATCAATTCTTCGGTAGAAAGTGCTTCATTCGCTGAATAGCCCCAATATTCGGTTCGGGTTTTAGCATGCAACAACTCAGCAAATGCTTCTGCAAGCCTGTCTGCCAAAGCTTGCAGCATGATCTTGTTATAATCGTCCGAATTGTCTTCAAATTTTTTAATATGAGATTCGATACCGTGAATAGCAACGGAGAATGCGCCGATATAATCGCCTTTGGGACCAGGTTTAATAAAATCTGCTAAGGAAACGTTAGGTTCACCCGCAGCTTTTTTTACCTGCTGACGCAAAAATTGTAATTCGGTATTGGCGTTTACTGCCAGAGTATCAGGCCCAACTTTCTCCGCTTCCCAAAATCCGATAGCACCTTTTGCGGAGAGCCATTTTTCCTCAACTATTTGTTTCAGCAAGGCTTTGGCATCATGGTATAATTCTGTAGCCTGTGCACCTACAATCTTATCAGTGAGTATCTGAGGAAATTTTCCGTGCAGTTCCCATGCAATAAAAAAAGGCTGCCAGTCTATGTATTCAGCTATCTCTGCTAGCGGGTACTCTTCAAAAACTTTAGTACCTGTGAAGGAGGGAACAGAAGGCGTATAGTTTTCCCAATCAATTTTAAAGGCATTCTGCTGCGCTTCTGCAAAAGGAAGAAATTGTTTTGCCGTTCTTTTATTGGCAAAATCAGTTTTCAGTTTTTCGTATTCAACTTTAAGGTTGTTGAGAAACTCCGGCTTCTGTTCTTTATTCAGAAGATTCCCGGCCACGGTCACACTGCGGCTTGCATCCAAAACATGCACAACGCCGTTGCCGTACTCCGGTGCGATCTTTACTGCAGTATGCATACGGCTGGTAGTAGCGCCCCCAATCATCAACGGCAGATCCATATTTAGCCGTTTCATTTCTTTTCCGATGTGTACCATCTCATCCAGGGAAGGTGTAATTAGACCGCTCAGCCCGATGATATCAACCTGATGTTTTTTTGCTTCTGATAATATTTTCTCAGCAGATACCATCACACCAAGATCAATGATCTCGTATCCGTTACATCCGAGAACTACGCCCACTATATTTTTTCCGATATCGTGTACATCTCCTTTTACTGTAGCCAGTAATATTTTTGCAGCGCCCGCTGTTTCTTCATTTACTGTACCCGCAGCGAGATGTGCCTGTTTGCGGTCTTCTTTTTCCTGCTCAATGTATGGCGTAAGAACCGCTACGGCTTTTTTCATTACCCGTGCACTCTTTACCACCTGCGGCAGAAACATTTTTCCTGCACCGAACAAATCTCCTACAATATTCATCCCGTCCATCAAGGGGCCCTCTATCACATCAAGAGGCCTCGGATATTTTAATCTTGCTTCTTCTGTATCTGCATCTACATAATCAGTAATACCGTTAACCAATGCATGTGCTATTCTTTTTTCTACTGTTTCGTCACGCCATTTTTCATCTTTTACAATTTCTTTTCCTTTAGCTTTTACCGTTTCTGCAAATTGTATTAATCTTTCCGTCGCTTCATTGGTATCATTATTCCTGTTGAGGATCACATCTTCACAGAGCTGCTTCAGCTGTGGTTCTATTTCATCATAAATTACGAGCTGTCCCGCGTTTACAATTCCCATATCCATCCCGGCATGAATGGCGTAATAAAGAAAGACACTGTGAATAGCTTCCCGTACATGATCATTACCCCTGAAAGAAAAGGAAACATTACTTACACCGCCGCTCACTTTTGCCAACGGCATTAAGCGCTTAATTTCTCTTGTTGCTTCTATAAAATCAACCGCATAATTATTATGTTCTTCTATACCCGTAGCAATAGCAAAAATATTCGGATCGAAAATAAT
>JBGTJG010000071.1:0-6632 GCA_041745235.1 Ferruginibacter sp.
AGGCGAAAAGGATTTCATCAGCGACCAGATCATTTGGAATGGTAACTACAGCAGAAAAATGATGGATCTCAAAGAAGCTTATAGCATGCTTAAGCAGGATGAGAACAGCATTAGATCGTACCTTAAACAGAAAGGTGTAGGAGATGGAGAAATGCTTTTTTCCGCAGTAAGCATAGACAAAGATTTCAATAATCGTTTTGATGCACAAGGGCGATCGATCGGTTCAGATTTTACGGGTTATAATCTGAGACAAACTGTTACAGTAGATTCTAAGGATATCAACAAAATAGAAAAAATATCACGTGAGGTAACAGATCTTATCCAGAGCGGCATAGAACTTAATTCTGCGCCTCCTTCTTATTATTATACTAAATTATCGGAACTTAAAATAGACCTGCTTGCAAAAGCAAGTGCAGATGCAAAACAAAGGGCAGAAACCATAGCCAAGAACAGTGGTGGTAGCTTAGGAAAAATTAAAAAAGCTACTATGGGTGTCTTTCAGATAACGGGGAAGAACAGCAACGAGGATTACAGTTATGGCGGTGCTTTTAATACATCAGCTAAAAATAAGACAGCTATAATTACCACGAAGATTGAATATGCAGCGGAGTAGTTGCTTCCACGAAGCTGTCTGCCGACAGGGAGGTTACAGGGATTTACACAAATGAATACAATCAAATATTGTCTTTATCTGTCCACATTCGTGGATCTGTGGCAGATGCCTTAAATAAATAAAAATCAAAGCCACGGATACACAGATTTACACGAATGAATACAAGAGAATTACAGATCTTTCACCATAACATAATCATCCATTACATACCCCTTACCAATATCGATTACTTCTTCCTTTGAAACAGTAAACCCTTTCTTTTCGTAGAATTGTTTGGCAATATTGTATTTGTTGACATTCAGTTCTAATTGGGTTCCGCCGGCTTTTACACTCTCCTCGGAAATATAGTTAAGCATATAATTTCCCGCGCCCTGCGCATGCTGCCTGGGCAAAACATAAATTTTGTGTAAACGAAAAATGGTAGGTTCTTGAGGTGATTTTTGGGAGAAAGATGCAAAGCCGATTTCAATTCCGTCTTTCAGGATAATGATGAATTTATGGCCAATATCCATTTGCTTTTTCAAAGCAGATTCATTGTAAATGAGATCCAGCATGTAACGAAGCTGTTCTTCTGAAAGAATATCACCGTAAGCCTCGGGCCAGATTAATTCTGCAAGATTTTTGATCAGAGGAATGTCCTCTGAGCCTGCCTCCCTGATCTCCATTACTTAATGATCAGTTTTAAGTTGGGCGCATACATAACCCTGTCTTCAGCATCTCTGGCGATAATATCAAAGAATAAAAAATATTCCCCGGGACGCAATCTTTCACGTGAAGCAGCTACCCACATCGCCGGGAGGGGAGTAGTTTGAAATAAAGCAGATTTAATAGAATTGGTATTACTTACTTTTCCTGTCTGTTCGTTTTCCGTTGCTACGATCTTGCTGATCAGAAAATTATAAGATGAGATAGTGTAGACGTTATTTTTTGCATCAGTAACCTTTAGGGGTAATCCAATAACAGATTCTGCCATCAGTGCATCGGCATAAGCCGTGTCTTTAAAACTGCCTATAGAAGCGGTGAGCTTAGGGACTTTGTATTTTTTTATGATCTTAACCTTTGCAGGCTTTGTTTTCTGGGCAACTGTCTCAGAACTAAAAGAAATGAAGGCAAGAGCGATAAATAGTTTCCACATATGGGTATCAAATTTGAACGAATTTAATCCAAAAAAGACTGCCTGTTTATGATTTAACAAGCAGTTTTCATTTATTAATAATATATCCAGTTAATTGAATCCTTCCAGGCTTTCTTCAAGCACTTTTATTTTCATTTCCGCATCATTCTTTTTCTTTCTTTCCAGTTCCAACACTTCAGGTTTTGCATTCTGAACAAATTTTTCATTGCTCAGCTTTTTTTCAGTCATTGCTAAAAAACCCTGCAAGTGAGCGAGCTCTTTTTCCAGTCCTTCTTTTTGCCCTGCAGTATCCAAAGGTTGCGAAGTTTCTATGTAAAATTTATCCTTTCCGATGACTGTTGTTATGGTCCCTGATACAGGTTCGTTTACATACAAAACGGAAGCAGTATTTATCTGTTTGGAAAGGATTGTTTCTATGGATTCGTAAACAGCCTTTTCTTTCGTTTGTATGTGCAGGCTGATCGTTTCCTTCGGCTTTATCTGATTCTTATTTCTCACATCTCTTAATCCGGAAATAATGTTTTTTAGCAATGCGCCCTCTGCCAGGATCTTTACATCAGCAGGCTTCCCTTTGCTGTATTCCTTTACCATCAGATCATCATTTCTTTCTTCCAGCAAATGATAGATTTCTTCGGTAACAAACGGCATGAAGGGATGCAGCAATTGCATGAGTTCTGTAAAGAATTCAACTGTTTTTTTATAAACATCGGCATCAATAGGCTGTTCAAAACCGGGTTTTATCCATTCCAGATACCAGCTGCAGAAATCATCCCAAACCAGGGAATAAATAACTTTCAATGCCTCGCTCAGCCGGAACTGATCCATTAATCCCCCGACTTCTTCTTTTACTTCGTGCAATCTGTTTTCAAACCATAACAAAGCAAAGTTGTTAGTTGACAGTTGACGGTTGACAGGATCATTACTGTCATCTGTCATCCGTCCACTGTCAGCCATTCTTGCCTCCCACATCTTCAACAACTTTAGCGCATTCCACATTTTATTATTAAAATTCCTGCCTTGTTCCAATGCTCCTTCATCAAATAAAATATCGTTCCCTGCAGGACTCGAGATCATTACGCCAAACCGCACTGCATCTGCACCGTATTGATCGATAAGACCTAAGAGATCCGGCGAATTTCCCAGTTGCTTGCTCATTTTTCTGCCCTGCTTATCCCTTACCATCCCTGTAAAATAAACATCCTTGAATGGCTGTTCATTTTTAAAAGCATATCCTGCCATCACCATTCGGGCAACCCAGAAAAAGATAATGTCCTGCCCGGTAACCAATGTAGTAGTAGGGTAGTAGTAGTTTATGTCAGCATTGCCCGGGTTGCTTATTCCTTTAAAAACTTCCATAGGCCAAAGCCACGAAGAGAACCAGGTGTCCAGGCAATCTTCGTCCTGCGTGAGGTTCAGGTTTCGGGTTTCGGGTTTTGAGTTATGCAATGCTTCCAGACTTTCCGCCACATAAAAATTACCCTCTGCATCATACCATGCAGGTATTTGCTGTCCCCACCAAAGCTGGCGGGACACACACCAATCCTTTATGTTTTCCATCCAATAGCTGTAAGTGTTTTTCAACTTTGCAGGATGAAACTTTATTTTTTCTGAAGAAACAGCTTTTGCAATTTCAGGATGGGCGTTTATGAATTTCTTCATATCCATAAACCATTGCAACGATAACCGATTCTCAATGATCGCACCGGTACGTTCGCTTGTACCCACCTGGCTTTTGTAATCTTCAATTTTTTGTATACCACCGATCGCAGAAATATCTTCTGCGATTTGCTTTCTTAAAACGAAGCGATCAATGCCGTTGTAAGAAAGCACCTGTTCAGACAAAGTATCATCTACCAATTCAGCAGATGTGAATTTTCCTTCAGGATCAAGTGTGTTTAAAGATTTTAGGTTATGCTTTCTCCCTATCTCATTATCATTTTTATCATGTGCGGGTGTAATTTTCAAAGCACCTGTACCAAATGTCGCATCCACATAATCATCCGCGATGATAGGAACTTTCCTATTGATGATCGGTACTATAACTTCCTTTCCTAAAATACTTTTATACCTTTCGTCATCGGGGTTTACGCAGATAGCCACATCTCCAAGAATCGTCTCCGGTCTTGTGGTAGCCACTGTTATTCCACCGGCGCTGCCATCAGCAAAAGGGTAGGTGACATAGTATAGTTTAGAATCTGTTTCCTTAAAGATCACTTCCTCATCGCTCAAAGCAGTTTTGCTCACAGGGTCCCAATTCACCATGCGCAAACCACGGTAAATGATACCATCATTATACAGCCGCACAAAAATTTCTATTACGGATTTGTAATAATCAGGATCCATCGTAAATGATGTGCGGTCCCAATCAAGGCTGCAACCCATTTTCTTTAATTGTTCCAGGATAATGCCGCCGTATTTTTCTTTCCATTCCCAGGCGTACGCCAAAAACTCTTCCCTGGTAAGAGTTGATTTTGTAATGCCTCTTTCCCGCAACATAGCCACCACCTTGGCTTCCGTAGCAATAGATGCATGGTCCGTTCCCGGCACCCAGCATGCATTTTTCCCCTGCATTCTTGCACGGCGTATCAGAATATCCTGTATCGTATTATTTAAGCAATGCCCCATGTGGAGTACCCCTGTTACGTTTGGTGGCGGCATCACGATCGTGTAAGGCTCCCGATCATCAGGTACACTTTTAAAATATCCTTTATCCAGCCAGTCTTTGTAGCGGTATTTTTCTATTGCCTGCGGCTCAAAATTTTTAGAAAGCTCCATTCGTTATTCAGCGTTTATTTGGGTTGGCGAAGGTACAAAAACGACATCGCTGTATAAAGTTTAAAAAAGGAAACATTGGTCGTGTCCCGGTGGGCCGGGCTTTCCGTTACAATCTTTTTGCTCAAAGGCAGCAAAAAGGATTTCCACTGCAATCCCTCACGCGGGTGCTCCGTAGTACATGAAGCTTTTTGTTTTATATTCCGTGAATTGTTCACTTAGATTTTCTTAAAAGTACCATGCCTACGGCATTAAGACAGTGTGAATAGCGAATTACCAATGTTTGCTGCCTGATGGCATTTTGAAATGCCCGGAAACATGATTACATATCCCTGTTGTGAGGAATAAAATGCAGTATCGTAATCCTAAATTAATTAGTAATTTGCATCTGCATGATAATTTATAAAACTGTTCAAACTTTCAACCTTTAACTTTCTACCTTTTTGTACGCAATTGTAGACATAGAAACCACCGGTGGCCATGCAGCAGCAAACGGCATTACCGAAATTGCCATACATATACATGATGGTGAACGCATCATTCAGCATTTTACCACTCTGATTAATCCCGAACGATCTGTTCCATCTTTTATTACAGCACTTACGGGGATCAGCAATGCAATGCTTGCTTCAGCTCCGCTCTTCAGCGAAGTCGCTGAAAAAATTCATGAACTTTTAAGTGATAATATTTTTGTGGCGCATAATGTAAACTTTGATCACTCTTTTATTTACCATCACCTGAAATTTCACGGCTACGAACTCAATGTAAAAAAGCTTTGTACGGTTCGCCTCAGCAGAAAAACTTTTCCCGGGATGCCTTCATACAGCCTCGGTAAAATTTGCCGAAATCTGTGTATTGATATAGAAGACAGGCATCGTGCAGATGGTGATGCGAAAGCAACGGTTCATTTGTTCAATAAAATTTTATCTGAAGGCGGCAAAGAACACATCGATAAAATGCTTAAGCGCACTTCATCTGAGCAATGGCTGCCCGTACATTTAGAAAAGCAAAAAATACAATCACTGCCACCGAGACCGGGCGTGTATTATTTTCACGATCAGAAAGGAAAAATTATTTACGTAGGTAAAGCCATCAACATCAGGAAAAGAGTAAGCAGCCATTTTACACATAATGATACCGGCCACCGTCGACAAAGCTTCCTGAGGTTGGTAGCTGACATTACGTTTAGGGAATGTGCAAATGAGTTACATGCCCTGATCCTGGAAAGCACGGAAATAAAAAAGCTTTGGCCAAAATATAATTACAGTCAGAAGCAGGTTTCTCAAAAATATGCTCTGTATACTTTTGAGGACAACCGCGGCTACATGCGGCTCGCCATAGACAAACGGAGAAAGAATTTCCCGGCTGTGTATTGTTTTAACCTGCTCAATGAAGGACTTGTATTGCTTCGCAACATGTCAGAAGAATTTGGGTTGCACCCCAAGCTTTGCTATATCGATAAAACACCTTTTGGCGAAAGCGATATGGAATTTATTGATGAGCCGAAATTTTATAACGGGAAAGTAAAAAATGCTTTACAAAGCTTGGAACAGCATCTGCCCACTTTTGCACTTATCGATAAAGGTATTCAGGAGCAGGAAAATTTATGCCTTTTAATTGAGCGTGGAAATTTTTGGGGAATGGGATATGTGTCTGCAAACATGCAAGCTTCATCCCTTCAGCAAATAAAAGAAACTATACAACCTTACACTGATAATGATTTTATTAGAAACAGTATTTATTCTTATGCTGAAAGGAACCCGGAGAAGAAAATTTTATTTACTGCCTGAGTAAGCTATTTATTCGATAGTGGCATTGATCAACCGCTCGGTTATTGCATCACATTGCGGCTTCAGGATATCATAGCTGCCGTTCTTTACAGCATATTTCCCTTTTGTGTGAATGAGCATGGCACACTGTTCTGCCTGTACACGTTCATGTCCGCAAATATCCATCAGCGTATCTATCACCCAATCAAAAGTGTTTACTTCATCATTCCACACAATTAGGTGTAAGGTGACAGCGTCCTCGGTTAGGACGTCTGTTTCCTCTGACGGTGAAGTATATGGATTGTACGGGAGAATTGCATTTTTCATTGAGCCATAAAATTAA
>JBGTJG010000072.1:0-1859 GCA_041745235.1 Ferruginibacter sp.
GAGTAAGCGAACTAAGAACTTTTTGTTCTTTCATTTTTACCCGCGGGTAGAAGAAGGGGCTTTTGTAACAGTCCCCAAGAGACCTGAAGGACAGGAGTTAGCGGATATTGCTAAGTCTACACTGACAAGCATAATACCCATAGTCCTTACCGTATTATTGGTAAAATATACAAAATAGCTTTTGGTGACAACAAATGAACTCATAGGTAAAATTTTATTCCGCCTGAGCAGGTTTAAGATAGTAATACTGCTTGGAGGGTTACTCATAGGTACTATACTGTATTTGTATGCTTTGAGCAAGCCGGTTTTTTACACCGTCACTTCTACAGTTTTTCCCCTTACTGCCGGTGCTGAAAATGGCTCAGCTTCTTCCAGGATCAGTGAGTTGCTTGGCGGTGGTAACGCCAGTGCAAAAAGCATTACTGAAGAAGCTAATGTAAGTATTGAAGAGGTTGGGCGAAGTAAAAAAACAAGGGAAGCCGTAGTGACTCAAAGATTGCCTAAATACGGAAATAAACTTGTAGCAGAAATTCTTTTAGAGGAGTTTAACAGACATAGGGCCTTTGGAGTTCCCGAACAGCCTATCCCAAAAACCGATGAGGAAATCATTTATGCCGGTTCTGAAATGTTGAAAAATTCTTACAGTGTAAAATTTAATAAGAACAGTTTACTTGAAGTGAAATTTACTAATACTGACCCCAATCTTCTGCCACCCGTGAGTTACATTCTTATAGAAAGGATATCAGAGTTTTATAAAGAATTGAAAATAAAAAAAGCTAAAGCAGATTTTGATTTTGCTGAAGGGAAAGTGGATTCACTTCAAAGAGTACTCTCCCGTTTTGACAGAAGAAGAATTGCGATTGATAATCATACTTTGTTTACCCCACCCGGTAAATTAGAATATAATATCCCAAAAGAGAATCTGGAGAATGATAAACTCCGGGTTTTGGCTCAGAAAGCAGGAACGGCCAATAACCGAGAGGACGCTGCATGGAGGCTGCAAAAAGAAACACCCATAATAGAGATATTGGATAATCCGGAACCTCCCTACATTATAACCAAAACATCAAAAATGCTTTACGGTTTTGTCGGTTTTATGTTTGGTTTATTTTTATTTGCTTTCGCGTCTGTTGCAGGTTTGCTATATCAATTCATGAATGCACAGATGAAAGAATTCATCGGTGCTAAATACCCGGATGTAAACACAACCACTACAGCATAATTATATTTTCTGTCCTGCCATTTTTATCATTTGTTTCCAGGTTGGTTTTTTACCGTACATAAGAATCCCTATGCGGTATATCTTAGCGGTTACCCACGTAAGAAAAAGGAAGCATCCGATAAGCAGCACCACAGATAAGATGATTTGCCATACAGGTACATCATATGTGATCCTGCCCATCATAACTATAGGAGAAGTAAGGGGAAATAAGCTGCCGAACACCGCAAGGTTGCCGTGAGGGTCAGTAATGGCTTTCGTCATGATAACAAATCCCAGGATTATAGGCATCAATATCGGAAACATAAGTTGCTGTGTATCCTGCTGATCGTCTGTGGCCATGCTGCCTATTGCGGCAAATAATGAGGCATAAGTAAGGTAACCTGCAAGAAAATAGAATAAAAAGGATAACCCTATTTTAAGAAGGGGAAGAGATGACAGCCCCTGCAATACTGTTGCAGCTTTTGATTCATTTACTCCCCCTGCACCTGCAGCATTCATCTGTTCCATTACATCCGGAAATATAAGGGGAATGGCCATTTGCATAGCAAGTATGAGAATACCCCAAATGGCGAATTGTGTAAGTCCGACAGCTCCGATGCCGATGATCTTACCTGTCATTAGTTGAAAAGGTTTTACA
>JBGTJG010000073.1:0-5150 GCA_041745235.1 Ferruginibacter sp.
TTCTCTGGCGGTAGATGCCTTAAAAAATGAAAAAGTAGCCGGGAATAAGGAAAAGACCGATTATTTCACGGGTATTATCAAAGAAGAGAATAAAAGAATGAATAAGCAGGTAGAAACTATCCTGCAAGCTGCACTAATAGATAAACAAAAAGTTCAACTCAACTTAAAAAAAGTGCATGCCCACGAACTTATAGAAAATGCAGTGAACAACATTTCTTTACCGATAAACGAAAGAGGGGGCGAGTTGATCATTAAAGCAGATGCTCAGCGGGATGAGATACTTGCTGACGATGTCCATTTTACCAACTTTGTCAATAATCTGCTTGATAACGCCCTCAAATATTCAGAAAACGTTCCGCGGATAAAACTTACCACTTTAAATACAGGGCATCATTTCAAAATAAAGATTGAAGATGCAGGTATAGGTATGAACAAAGAAACTCTTCATCGAATTTTTGAAAAGTTTTACCGTGCCCATACCGGTAACGTACACAATGTCAAAGGGTTCGGCCTTGGCCTCAGCTATGTCAAAACGATGGTAGAAGCACACAAAGGCACCATCAAAGCAGATAGTACACTCGGAAAAGGTAGTTGCTTTACGTTGTCCTTTCCTTTAGCAAAATAACTAAGCAAGTTAGCTATTCACACACTATCCACAGCTATTCACATTTAATCAAGACTGATTGAGGGCAAAACAGGGCTCAAACGCTATACAGTAGCATCCTCAGCTCGTGTGGAAAAATATGTTTACCTCAAAATGTGTTCTAAAGTGGGAAAAAGTGTTATTTTGTGTCAGATACTGCACAATTAACCCACTTTCTAATGATCAGCTTCCTAGGCGAATATGAATCCACCATCGATGCAAAAGGACGTTTCCTTTTGCCGGCGGCATTCAGAAAGCAAATGCCTAAGGACGAAGGAAACGAATTTGTTATCAACAGGGGCTTTGAAAAATGCCTTACCCTGTATCCGATCCAAAGCTGGAAACCCATTTTTACAAACATAAGTAAGTTGAACGATTTTGATCCGGATGTGCGAACATTTCGCCGTTATTTCCTCAATGGAGCTTCTCCGGTAGAACTGGATACAGCAGGCCGGATAAATCTTCCCAAAAATCTGATGGGTTACGCTTCTCTTGAAAAAGATATTGTTCTCGTATCCGCTCTGACAAAGATTGAGATATGGGACAAAAAATTATATGAACAGTTCTTTGATTCGGTAACGGATGAAACATTCAGTGCAATTGCAAATCAGGTAATGAATAAGCCGGAGTTGGAAAGTTGATTAGTTTATTAGTTGATAAGTAAAAATGAGATGATGGAAGAGGTTACGGACATAACCAGCAAATCAACTGATCAACCGATTTATCACATTTCGGTGCTACTTAATGAAGCGATTGAAGGGCTCAACATAAAACCAAACGGAGTTTACGTTGATTGCACATTTGGGGGGGGAGGGCATAGCAGGGAAATTTTAAAGAAACTCGGTGCTGAAGGAAAGCTGATCGTATTTGATCAGGATGATGATGCCAAGAAAAATGTTCCTGAAGATGAACGTGTAATTTTTGTGCCGCAGAATTTTCGATACCTGCAACGGTTTTTAAGGTTGCATAAATTTCCTTCAGTTGATGGCATCCTCGCAGATCTGGGTGTTTCAAGCCATCAGTTTGATACACCTGAAAGAGGATTTTCTACCAGGTATGACGGCGCACTGGATATGAGAATGGATAACAGGCAAGTCATAACTGCAGCAACAGTGCTCAACAGTTTTACAGAACTGCAACTGCACAAGATGTTTGAACGATACGGAGAAGTTACAAATGCTAAAACGCTTGCAAAAACCATCATTGAGCAGAAAACTATTAAACCGCTGCAGACAATAAATGAATTTAAGCAGGCAATATCATCAGTAGTTAAGGGAAATCCGAACAGGTATTTAGCACAGGTATTTCAGGCCTTACGCATACAGGTAAATGAAGAGATGAAAGTGTTGGAAGAAATGCTGGAGCAGGCAAAAGATGTTCTTAAACCCGAAGGAAGGGTGGTGATCATAACTTTTCATTCGCTGGAAGACAGGATCGTAAAGAATTTTTTTAAGAACGGCTCCATAACAGAAAAGGAGGGTGATGATGTTTACGGGATAAAATCAGAAAGTCCATTCCGTATCATAACAAAGAAACCGATAACAGCTTCAAAAGAGGAGACAAAACTAAATGCGAGATCCGGCAGCGCCAAACTCCGGATAGCGGAAAAGAAATAAGATGGCAGGAAAAAAGATAATAGAAGCCAAAGTTAACAAAGCAGAACTCCGGAAGGTGTTCAATTATAATCGTATCGTTCGAAATATTCCCTTCTTTCTTTTCCTGGCAGGCCTTGCAGTTGTATACATATATAACGGGCATCATGCAGATAAGCTGGTAAGAAAGATCGCAGCTACTGAAAAAAATATTAAAGAGTTGGAATACGAATTTAAAACGGTGAAAAGTGATCTGATCTTCAGAAGCAAAGGAAGCGAACTGGTGAAAGCTGTAGAACCTCTTGGTTTGCGGGAACCCAAGCTCCCGCCAATGCTGCTGAATGATACATTTCCTAAGCCGGTAACTGATTCGTTTGCGTTTACAAAAAACTAACTGCTGTTAATGGAAATAAGGAAAGACATATTGTGGAGAGTTTACTTGTGCTTTTTGTGCATGATACTGCTCTGCGTGTTTGTACTTGGCAGGGCAGTTTACATCCAAAGGGTTCAGGGACAATTCTGGAAAGGCATGGGAGACAGTCTCCATCTGAAGTATCAGCCCATCATTGCAGAGCGGGGCAGCATATACAGCGAAGACGGGAATATGCTCAGCACTTCAGTTCCGGTTTTTGATGTGTTTATTGATTTTGCAGCAGAAGGACTTCGGGAAAAACAGGGTAAGCGTTTTACAGATAATATTGATTCGCTAAGCTTTTGTCTATCAAAACTTTTTGCAGATAAAACACCTGAAGAATACAAGAACGATCTGCAGCAGGCATATAATGACCAAGACCGATATTTCATTCTTAAGAAAAAAATGCCATTCGATCAGTACATGATGTTGCGGGATTTTCCGTTAGTAAGAGCGGGACGTAATAAGAGCGGGTTTATAATAGAGACAAGGGATAAAAGAATCAATCCTTATGTATTACTGGCCAACAGGACAATCGGTCTTTCCCGTCAGGATCTTTCTAAAAATGTAGGACTTGAATTAACCTATGACAGTTTGCTGAGAGGCATGACGGGCCAACGTCTTATGCGTTATGCGGCCGGGGCTTACCTGCCGGTAGAAGGTTCAGAGCTTGATCCCGTAAAAGGAAAAGATATCATCACTACGCTTGATACTTACATACAGGATGTGGCAGAAAATGCGCTTATGAAGATGATGGTGAATAACAATTCGCTTCACGGCACAGCCATTGTTATGGAGACTGCCACAGGTAAAATTAAAGCCATAGCAAATCTCGGTAAGCAGCCTGATGGGACTTATATCGAAGACCTTAATTATGGCATTGGTAAGATCACAGAACCGGGTTCTATTTTCAAGCTAGCTACTTTGATGAGCTTGTTGGAAGATAAATATATAGATATCAACTCTATTGTTGATTGTAATGGCGGAGTGCAGTATTTTTCAGGGCTGAGGATAAAAGATTCTCATTTAGGGGCAGGTAAAATTACAGTAAAGGAAGCTTTCACTGCAAGCAGTAATGTAGCATTTGCTTCTCTTGCAACTCAATATTATCAGAGTGATCCGCAGCGTTTTCTAAATCATCTGCACAAGATGAGACTGGATACGCTCACCGGTGTAGACATTGTTGCATCTTCCGGGTATCCTTTAATAAAAAAAGCAACAGCACGTTCCTGGAGTAAAACAACAATTCCGTTTATGGCTCACGGCTACGAAGAACTGGTGACGCCGTTAAATATGCTGATGTTGTATAATACTGTTGCAAACAACGGGAAGATGATGCGGCCCTACCTCGTTAATGAGATCAGGGATTATGGGGTGACGATCAGGAAAATCGAACCGCAGGTATTGGATCCGCAGTTGTTCAGTCCCTTTACTATTGCGCAGGCTAAAGAATGCCTGAAAGCCGTTGTGGACAGTATTCACGGAACGGGCCACAGGATATTATTTGATACTGCATATTCCATATCCGGGAAAACGGGCACAGCCGTAACTGCACTGAATAACAAAGGCTATAATAAAAATAATAAAATATACCAGGCTTCGTTTATGGGTTACTTTCCGTCTGAAGCACCGAAATATTCAATAGCGGTAGTGATTCAAAACAGTAATGAATCAAAATTGATTTACGGTGCGGATGTTTCCGGAAGAGTTTTCAAAGATATCAGTGATAAACTGTTTGCCCGCTATATTTCCCGCAACAATTATAATCCCGGTTGGTCTCAGGATACACTTGTAAATAATGCAACGGGATTGAAGAATGATATGCGATCTATTCTGGGCTTTATGAACATTCCATTCTCGGATGCTTCACAATCAGGTTCCTGGAGAAATGTACAGCTTGCCCGCAACAGTGCAATGATGAATATGCCTAAATCCGCATCAACAGGCACTTACATGCCTGATGTGACGGGTATGGGCTTAAAAGATGTGATCTATCTTCTGGAAAATAAGGGGCTCAAAATAGGTGTACAGGGAAAAGGTAAAGTGATAAGCCAGAGCATACCACCCGCAACAATTTTTACAAAAGGACAAACCATAAACCTGTTTTTAAACTGATGCTGCAGGACCTGTTATATAAAGTGAGGATAAAAGCAGTGCAGGGAAGCATGGATGTAAAGATCAATTCTTTGCATACGGATTCACGTGCGGTAACGGGAGGCAGTTGTTTTATTGCAGTAAAAGGCGGTGTTTCTGATGGCCATGATTTTGTTGAAGCCGCAATCGTAAAAGGTGCTGTAGTTATTGTAGCGGAAAATTTGCCCTCAAATCTGATAGAAGGAATTACATATATACAAGTTGAAAACACCGCTGCCGCCGCAGGCATAATGGCACATCACTTTTACGGGTTACCCTCAGAAGGAATGAACCTGGTAGGTGTTACAGGCACTAACGGAAAAACAACAGTTGCCACTTTACTCTTTAAACTTTTTACCAAACTCGGATT
>JBGTJG010000074.1:0-3979 GCA_041745235.1 Ferruginibacter sp.
AGCCATCACTTATCCGATGGATCGAAATGAACCTGCAACCGCACAATGTTTAATTGATTGGAAAAGTGATGAACCCGTTCATTCCTATCATGTACCGCCCGCCGGAGTGGATAATTATTTTGCTGTCTGGAAAGAATTGATTCTATTTCATCCTTAGGTGGTTGTAATAAATCAAGGCATAACCTTCCGGTGTTTAGTGGTATGGTTGGATGATAAACCTTTTCTATTCCCGCTGATTTAATGAAACCCTCTGCTTCATCCGCTTCTTTTATTTTATCATTTTCCCTAAGCCATTTAATTGAAATGTCCAAAGAGGCAGCATCCTGTTCTACTACAGTATATTTTTTTCCTTTCTCCCAAACTTTTCTCAGATAAAAATTGGGATGCGTTTTATCCAAATCAAAAATAATGTCAGAGGCGATGTGCATACTTTCGTCTTGCAAATCCATTGATGTCAGATCCCAGTTTCGAAACATTCCATTTTTTTCCTTTAATAAAATAGAAGCAGCCGCGACTCCCGGAATGTTCAGATTCATTACTTCTTCTTTCAGCTTAAATACTACTTCGAGAATTTCCTCTGACTTAAACATGGCCAAAGCCCTTGCTCTTACTCTTTCAACTGCCAGATTAATCTGTGCTTCTCTTGTTTGAGCTTCTGCTTTTTGAAGATCCAGAAAGCGTTGATAAGCCAAATTAAAAGCTCCGGCCATTTTGGTGATAATGCTTTTTGTGTCTTCTGTTGGTGGGACAATAAGATCCACAGATAATATTCCATCTGCTAATCTTCCCGCAGGATTCCATTGATGATTTAATTGACGGGATTCAATCGCATTATTAAGAAGAACGGCCATCTCAGGAAGTATTTCTTCTAATTCTTTCACTCCGTCAATTAATACTTTTTTTGGAAAGTCTAAGACAAAATAATCCTCATTTGATGTCTTCCATTGTCCAACCCATCCACCCAGAACAGGATATTTTTTTGAATCATACTTAAAAGAATAACTATTGGGATTACTGATGTTTCCGGGGCTCGAAAGATCCCAAACAGTAATAACATCATTTTCATCTACAAGATAAATGCTCACACCTGTTAAACCGGTTACTGTCAACTTGTTTAATTGGCTGAGTATTTCCTCATTAACCTTGTACAAATCGCTTGTTTTGTACATAGCCATAGATTGAGCCCGAACTCTTTCAACAGCTGTTTCTATCTGCGCTTCCCGTGTTTGTGCTTCTGCTTTTTGGAGATCGAGAAAACGGGTATAAGCCTGTTCGAAAACTTTCCCGAACCGTTGTAAAATTTCATTGTCGGCATCTGAAAACTTTTCACCAAAATGATTTACTATAAAAATTGATGTATGTTGGGATACACAACAGGCACGGGTATAGCCTCCGGAAGTTGAAAGTGTTTTTTCTTTTTCTTTGTCATTCAGCTTTGACCAGGGCTCATGCTGAAACAGAAATTTGAAGAATTCTTTTTTCTCTTTCTGTGTATATTCTTCCGTAAGAAATCCCGAGCCTTTTTTTATGCCGCTTATGAGATTGGTGCAAAAGGGCTTTTCATACAGGGGAAGATGAACTTCTTCTGTAGTATCAGCAGTGCCGCCTGCTCCCCAGATTCGGAGAGTATTGTCAATGTCTTTATTAATTGCAATAAAAGAACCGCCGTGAATGGCAATATTTAAATTGAGTAACTCTTTATGAACCGTGTAAATGACTTCCTGTAGCTCGGAAGTATTGTGCATAGCCAAACTCCGGGCCCGAACTTTTTCTAATGATACTTCAATGGTTAATTCATTATTCTTTTGTTGTAACTCAAGGGTTCTCTCCTCAATTGCTTTTTGTAATTTTTTGTTTTCACTTTTTAAAGTATCAAATGCAAATGCTTCACCCTCATTGGTTTTAGAATCAGGGTAGGAGCCATGCTGATGCAATACTTTCCATCCCTCAACAGTCTTTTGTATCAGTGATGACAGTCTGAATTTTTGATAGAAGCTCCATTTATTTTCAACCTTTATATAAATGTCTAAAAGTTCGTGCACCATTATGTAAGGATCATAAGGAATGATTTGAGTTTGTTTATTTCTTAACTCAGTCGCTCCTTTCATCTGGTCAATGATCCTGTGGGTATAATCAAGTATTTCCTTCTTACTGTTCCAGATTTCTTCTTCAGTTCCGCCGATATTCCGGTAGTTGTCAACAAGGTAATTTGCCCAATGATTCAGGTCCCCGGCAAAATAGGAAGCCCAGTAATCAGCCATTACCTGTTTAATTTCTGCTTCTGATTTTTTTGTCAGTTTCATTTATTCTGATTAACCGGTAAGGAAATGATAAAAGCTGTTCCTTCATTTTCTTTAGTTTCCACTTTTATTTCTCCGCCATGCGCCTTTACAATATCATAGCTCATGCTTAAGCCCAATCCTGTTCCCTGGCCCGTAGGCTTTGTGGTAAAAAATGGTTGAAAGATTTTTTCTTTTATTGCCGGGGGTATGCCGTTCCCGTTATCACTCACAAAAATTTCCAATTGATTGCCCGTTTTTTTTGTGCTTACGGAAACTGTGGGTTCGAAACTGTTACCCTGAACTTCCTGAAGGATTTTCTTTTCACTAACCGTATAAAATGCATTCGTAATTAAATTTAAAATCACCCTGCCGATATCTTGCGGAATGATGTTGATGCTGCCAATCGTTCCATCATATTCCGTTTTAAAAGTTGCATTAAACGATTTATCTTTTGCCCGAAGGCCATGATAAGCAAGACGCAAATATTCATCGGCCAATGCATTAATATCTGTCGGTTCAGTTTTCCCTGAACTGCTTCTTGAATGTTGCAGCATGCCTTTCACAATGGCATCTGCACGTTTACCATGATGATTTATTTTTTCGAGGTTTTGTTTAACATCATCAGCAATTTCTTTTGCATCATCGTAATTTCCTTTAGATAATTCTTCTTTCATCTCATCAATTAGCTCATTGCTTACTTCAGAAAAATTATTGACGAAGTTTAATGGGTTTTGTATTTCATGTGCAATACCTGCAGTAAGTTCACCCAAGCTTGCCATTTTTTCTGATTGGATCAATTGAGATTGGGTAGATTTTAATTCCTTCAGCGATGTTGTGAGCGCCGAGTTAGTTTCCTCAATTGCTTTTCTTTTTTGTTCCAGCTCTTCAATCGTTTCTTCCAGAAGAATTGCGGTAGTGCGTTTTACCTTTTCCGTGCGGTCAAGCTTGAAAGCGGTAATCATTAATTCTTTTTCGGCGCTTTTTAATGATTGAGTAATAGCCTCTTTTATTTCGGCAGATAAATTTTCATCTTCCTTAATAAGGGATAAAATATTTTGTAAATGCTCGTTCATTTATTTTTCTTTTAGTACTAATACACAACAGGTGTTATTATGAAATTCATGTTTACCGGTTTTTGATTTACCAAATTCGCCGTAACTGAAAAATCCGATGAATGGTGCATTCCAAACATTTATAACTCTCTCAATTTCTTCACTTGTCATTACACCAAACGATAAATAGCGACTAATACAGGAAAACATAATAACCGCATCAGCATTGGTATCTTTTTCATTTTTCAGCTCATTGCACTCAGCCACCACGGTATCAATCACATCAAAATCGGGCGGAAGTGAAAAGCGAATCTTTGCGCCCTGCGGCACATTTCCTGCACAGATCAGGGAACGATCTTCCCGGTTGCCCATCATGGCCGTACGCATAACGGGTGGTGCATTTTCTCTTTCAAGCTGTAAGGGATAATAAGCTCCGAGATTGGCAACCATACTATCTCCCGGTTCGGTTTCAATATCTAATCCCAGGTATTTTATTACTAAATCAAGCGCAGGTTTGCCATCAATTGTATAAACAATATTGCCACTGCTTTTTGTTACTGTTTTAGTGATGCCTATCGGTTTCCAGCCACAGGTTGCTATGCCTTTGATATCTATTTTATCCTCATCAATCACTAAAGCCACAAT
>JBGTJG010000075.1:0-3129 GCA_041745235.1 Ferruginibacter sp.
GTTCCAGGTAATAATCCCTCTCTTCTTCAGGAATTTCGGAAGCTGCACGGTTGTCGCCGACTTTTTTAGGCACCCAGATCCGTCCGTCATTTCTTAAGCTTTCGCTCATTAATGTGAGCTTGCTCTGGTGATCACCACTCACCGGTATGCAGGTAGGATGTATCTGTGTGAAGCAGGGGTTTCCGAAAAATGCACCTTTCTTATGTGCTTTCCATGCAGCGGTTACATTGCTGCCCATCGCATTTGTACTCAGATAAAAAACGTTGCCGTAACCACCGGTGCAGAGTAATACGGCATGTCCGCCGTGCCTCTCCAGCTCACCGGTAACAAGATCTCTTGCTATAATTCCTTTCGCTTTTCCGTCTATAGTAACCACATCCAGCATTTCGTGCCTTCTGTACAAGGTTACATTTCCTAAAGCAACCTGCCTTTCAATGGCACTGTATGCTCCTAATAATAATTGTTGTCCCGTTTGTCCCGCAGCATAAAATGTGCGCTGAACCTGAGTGCCACCGAAAGAACGGTTGCTCAGCAAGCCACCGTATTCTCTTGCAAAAGGCACACCCTGCGCCACACACTGATCAATGATGGCTGCACTCACTTCCGCAAGTCTGTGCACGTTTCCTTCTCTTGCACGGTAATCACCACCCTTTACTGTATCATAAAAAAGCCGAAATACAGAGTCGCCGTCGTTCTGATAATTTTTCGCAGCATTAATACCGCCCTGTGCTGCAATACTGTGCGCACGACGTGCACTGTCCTGAAAACAAAACGCTTTTACTTTATAGCCTAATTCTCCCAAAGCCGCAGCAGCAGAGGCGCCCGCAAGCCCTGTTCCCACAACTATGATTTCGAGTTTGCGTTTATTGGCAGGATTTACAAGCTTTACATGGCCTTTGTAGTCCTCCCATTTTTTGGCCATTTCGCCCTGCGGAATTTTTGAATCCATTTGTACAATTATTAATTAATAATTATCAATTATTTTATCCAGCCAAAATGCATTGCCAGAGGCATGCTTGCAAAAAGTAAACATATTACTAAAGAATAAACGAAACCAACTCCTTTAATGATCGGTGTATACCGTTTGTGGTTTGCACCGAAAGTTTGCATGGCACTTTGTACGCCATGAAGTAAATGCCAGAATAAGGAAATTACGCCAAGCACATAAATACCAACAATGATGGCTGAATATTCGCCGGTAAATACATTCAGCATTTGCTGATATAAATTATGAACCTCCTGGTTGTTATACGCTCCCAAGCGTGCTTCCTCCAATGCCGGTATAGGCCCCATGCCGCCAAAACGGGATGGTGTCCAAAAATGCCAGAGGTGCATTATTAAAAACAGCAGGATCAACGTACCAAGCAGCCCCATGCTCTTACTGTACCATTTGCTTTTGCCGTCAGGCCTTTTCACTGCATATTTTACAGGGCGTGCGTTTCGGTTTTGAAACCAAAGGATAAGGCCCTGTACGATATGAAGAAGAAGGAAAACCATCAAGCCGATCTCCATGGTGCGAATGATGATATTATCACCCATGAAAGCGCCCCAATGGTTAAAGGTTTCGCCGCCATCGTTAAAAAACATCATGGAATTGATGGCGCAATGAACGATAAGAAAAGTAACAAGAAATAAACCGGTAGCACCCATGGTAAATTTCTTCCCGATGGATGAAGTGAAAAAGTGTTTCCAGGTCATAAAATCATATATTTTAGCAGATTGGCACTGCAAAAATACGTCAGAGAAAGCCAATAAGATAAAATGTTTTAGAAATGTATCCCCGGGAGATTTCTATGCAAGCCTTCGCCCCATTTCCTCATCTATCAGTTGGAATAAAATTTCAGGTTTTAATGTCCGCCATTGCGGAAGGTCCGGCAATTCTGCATAGTTGGTGAGCCTTGCTTTTTTAAAATCATATTTGCTCTGTTCAGGCATGTTGAGCACCACTATCCAGCCATGTTCGTCTTCTATTTGCTCATGCCATTCTTCGTAATAGCTGTCGTCGCTGCTATGAAAATTAAGGACATTTTCAGCCACCAGGATAAATTTATAAATACCCTGCTTATACATATAGTCTGTTATGTTTCTCCTCAATGTCATAACATCGTTTTCTATGGCATCATTCCATTCACCTAATAATTCAATGATCGCATAATGCTGATCATAATCGGTAAAAAGAATTTTCATATACAAGGTCTTGGAGCCGAAATCATCCCATTGAGGGTGGATGTAATAATTATAAACTGTTTGAGAATACTCAAATTCATTATAGGTCCTCTCGAAAAAAGGTGACTTGGGATCCTCCTCTGCGGTGTAAAAATCCCGCCAGTTATAAAACGGTTCTATATCCTGCATAAAATTCCTTTCAACTTTATTATCAAATATCCTGCAATATTTCACGCAAAGAAGCAAAGAAAAAACTAAAGAGAATCTGTCGGAGCATAACGCTAATATTTTACATAAAATTAAGTATAAAAAAGAGGCTGCCTTTAAGACAGCCTCAGCTTATTAACCCCAATATTTTTTAAAGAATGATCACTTTATCAGATAAAGCAACATTCCCTTTTTCGTCCAATACTTTTACCAGATAAGTTCCTTTTGCAGGACGATTCGCAAGATTCACACGATAAGATTGTTGTCCTTTTACGAAACCGGCTTTGTTAGACTGCAATGCTCTGCCGGAAAGATCAGAAAGAACTACAGTGTAATTACCTGCCATGTTCCTATCCAGCAAAACATTAAAAGTATTGCTTACTACAGGATTTGGAAATACTATATTTTCTGATGCATTTACAGCTAACGGTGCAGCAGAAACATCTGAAAAACGCCTTGCCTGATCTGCCTCTTTCTGGAGCAATAAATTTCCGCTGGCGAGGTCAGATGCATTGTACACCATATCAGAACCTTCAATTTTTTTAGCCACAAGATCTGAGAGGCTCATTTTGTAATAACCTTCAAATGCCGTTGCACTGCAAAGAATGATATTGCCGTCAGCATCTACAGCAGCACCGTTGGTTGTATAGTTAGCAGGAACTCCGGTGATAGTGCCTTTAAAACTTGTAATTCGAGAATTCACATCAACTGTAAATACATTTCTTGTTGCAGAAATGATATAAAGTTTGCCATAGG
>JBGTJG010000076.1:0-11509 GCA_041745235.1 Ferruginibacter sp.
AGCAACAGCTGAAGAACTTAAAGCAAAATTGACTGAAGCAGGTGCTGATGTTGAGATCGCT
The DNA here is from genome assembly GCA_041745235.1 of Ferruginibacter sp. Classification (GTDB taxonomy): domain Bacteria; phylum Bacteroidota; class Bacteroidia; order Chitinophagales; family Chitinophagaceae; genus Ferruginibacter. Next base: position 62 of record JBGTJG010000076.1, read on the forward strand.
TAATTAAATTGAAGACCTACTTGAGGCCGTCCGCACTTTTGCGGACGGTTTTTTATTTTATACTATTCCTATCTATTTAAAGTAAAAACGGGATTCATAAGCAGCACATCCTGTTGGTTTTTGTCATATCTTCAGCTAATACACTCATTTAATTTTCGCTTATCAGAAAATTTTGTACAATAACAGTTTTATTGAGTCTTTGCTTTAGCATCCTTTCAGTGTGTGTAAATGCTCAGACTGCTACATTAAGCATTACTCCGGCTGCATGCCCGGGGCAGGGGAGTATTACAGTAATTGCATCGGGAGGTACACCATATCCTGCGCCGCCACCGGCAAATTACAATTATCAGATAACGTCGCCCGCATTATATGCAACGCCTATCCAATCCAGTAATGTCTTTAACAGCTTAGGGGGAAATGTTACTTATACAATACAGGTTTTCAATCAGGCAGGAAGTATTACTGTAACGGGCTTCGTGCCCAATAATTATGTTATGATGACCGTTACCGCTTCCGCGCTTCAACCGGTATGTGTTACCGGTTCAGACGGCAGGATCACTGTTTCTGTCTCAGGAGGTAAAGCCCCTTATACGTATAGCTTATCAGGCCCATCCTCCGCGGGACCTCAATCCTCACCGATATTTAATAACTTAGCGCAGGGCAGTTATATAGTTTCCGTTACGGACGCCTGCGGAGAAATTCGTACCCATGCTGTATCTGTACCTATTCCTGTAGATTTTACATTTAACAATCTGTCTGTAGCAAGCGACGATTTTGCGGGCCCGTTTTCAATTGTTCCTTCAACTATTCCGGGTGATTGTAATAATGTAAGAGGGAAATTATTGAATTTCATCGGGCAAGCCATTCCGAGCGGTATAATTATCAACCGAACATTAAAAGTATTTGATCAGCTAACTAATACACAGATATATACAAATACCGTTACCGCTAACCTAGACAATAATTTTGTCACTTTTCAGAAAAACAAGCAATACCGCCTGGAAGTATATGATAACTGTAATACTACTTTTACGAAACTTGTAAAATTTTCTTCCAAATCAGCAATTACAGCACATGAATACAATAACTGCGGTGCTACGGCAAATATTTTGATCGATACGAAAATTATCAATACTGATACACTCTATGCGGCTTCCCAAAACATGCCTGAAACCTTTACTATCACTGCAGGGCCTTCCGGGGTAGGGACAGCGATTACAGTCAATAATAATCTGGCAGTATTTCCAAATCTCATTCCCGGAAATTATACTTTCAGTATTACTGATGCCTGCGGAACCTTTACCAAGCAACATACTATTCCGCTGTTGCAGCCTCTTAATGTGTCTGCTCAGGCAGGACAATCCAGTTGCCTGGACAGTACTGCGGCTGTAAATTTTTCCGCAAATGTTGTAGGAAATGAAACCATATCTTATTATCGTCTCAATTCCGGGCCTGCCTCCTTCATTGATGTGTATGGAGTTGTAAGATTTATCACCTATCCTATAACGCTTACCACTGCTGCTTTAGGGCTTGCTCAGGGAAATTTTCCAAAAGGTGTCTTCAACGTTTCTGCATTAACGAGCTGCGGTCGCAATGCTACTACATCATTTACTATCGGTGACCCATCGCTAACAGTGAGACAATTTAATATAGCAGCCGTATCTTCCTGTACAAACAGCGGAAACATCGTTTATACCAAACTGGGCCAAAATTGGGGAGGAGAAGATCCGATACTCAATACAGATCCTGCCGGGGTAGTTGTCAACCCTACTTTAGTTACAGGAAATGAAACCCGTTGGAACAATTTACCTGCGGGCTCTTACCGGCTGAAAATTATCACAGATGCACCGTCTTCTAATCTGGTCTCCGGTAATTGTCCCCGGAACGTAATAGATACAATAATAACCCTGGGATATGTGATTCCATCTTCTACTGCAATAAGTTCCTTAGCATGTAACAATGGTTCAAGTGCACAGATCACTGTAAACAGCGTGACGGGTGGCTCACCGCCATTTACTTATTCAATAATCAGCGGGCCAGTAACCCGCCCACCACAATTATCTAACATCTTTACTAATTTGCCTGAAGGAACTTATACCGTAAGAACCGTAGATGCTTGTGGGAATGGAGTAGTTACAAGTACATCTACAAGCAGACTGAATCCGGTTTTTGTTATTACCGGCAGTTCATGTGCAGGAAGCACAGTTTTCTTAAATGTTACCAATTACCAAGGAGCAACGTATAACTGGATGGGTCCTAACGCCTTTACGGCCTCGGGAAGTTTGGTTACTATCCCCAACTTTAATCCTGCTACTCAAACGGGTACTTATACAGTGAGGATAAGTTATTCAAATTGCCCCGATATTTTTCGCACATATGTGCTGAATGTTTGTACAGGAGGTCCACCACCTCCTCCGCCACCACCTCCTCCGCCGCCACCACCGCCGGCTGAACCGATGATAGTAATATTAAATGCATCGATTGCCGGATGTACCCGCCAAGCGACCTGGACGACTTCTAATGAACAAAATGTTCTACAGTACACCTTGCAATACAGTACCGATGGGATCAGCTTCATTGACTTATTGATCACTCCGCCGGCAAGCGGGGGATTCACACCCATTCAGCAATATAATTTTTCCCTTCCTTCTTTACCGGCAGGGCTGTTGTATTTCCGGATCATGATCAGACAAGCCAATAATAATATTACATACAGCAACTTGGATAATGAAATAAATACCTGCACAAGCGGTATAATCACCGTATCTCCAAATCCTGTTTCCGATTACATATATCTGAACGGACTGACTGTGGGGGGGCGGATCTACGTTTATAACTCAATCGGGCAACTTATGAGTAAGCATAATATTACTGCTGCAGACCTGAAGATTTTAGCTGCTCATTTTGCAAAAGGTGTGTATTATATTAGAATTGTCGGGCAATCCTTCTTTAAAACAATCAGGATAATAAAATAATCGTTGTAGAACATTTTTCTTCGTTTTGGTTAAAGATTTGATTTGCATTACCCGTGAATCACATTTTTAAATTTTAAAACTTACAACCATGAGCGACGAAATGAAAAAAGACACAGAAGGCTTTTTAGATGACCTGAAAAGAAAGGCTTCAGAATTTGGCGATAAAGCTGAGCAGGCTTGGGATAAAGTAACAGATAAGGCAGATGATGCCTGGGATGCTACAAAAGACAAGGTTCATGACTGGACAGCAAGAGATCGCGACGGAGATTTAGGCGACAAGGCTGAGAACGTGAAAGATGACATTGCACATAAGGCTGACAGAGTAGGAGACGACATAGAAGATAAGGCTCGCGACGTGAAAAATGATATCAAATCGGGTGTAAATGATATCCGTTCAGATATAAATGACGTGAGAGAGGATGCACTGAATGATGAAGCAACAAGATTATCAAATGACAGGAAAAATTTGAATAATCTGTAGTTGTTTTAAATAATCTGTAATTGTTTTAAAAAACATTAGGGCTGCAATTCGCAGCTCTTTTTTTATGCCCAAAACGGAAAATAATTGTGTTATCTGAAGTAGCCCTTACAGAATAAAGAACAGAGTAACTTCCGCTATACAATACGTATTGATACAAATTTAAATATTGTATATTTATTTTTTAAGACGTTATTATTTATGTCCATAGCCACTTCTGCTACCAGACAGCTAGCATGTATTATGTTTACCGATGTTGTAGGTTACACTTCTCTCATGGGTGAAGACGAAGGCAGAGCCTTTGAAATACTAAAAAAAAATAGGGAGATTCAACGTCCGATTATTGAAGGATGTGGCGGCAAATGGATAAAAGAATTAGGCGATGGTGTACTGGCCACCTTCTCCAGTGTCACCGATGCTGTGCTTGCAGCCGCAGATATACAGGCTGCATGCAAAGCAGATAATAGTTATTCTTTGCGCATCGGCTTACACCTGGGTGAAGTAGTTTTCGAGGGTAACGATGTTTTCGGTGACGGGGTAAATATAGCTGCAAGGATCCAATCTATTGCTTCTGTTGGGGGCATCTTGATATCTGAAACGGTACAAAAAAGCCTATCGAATAAAAAAGGTATAGAAACAAAGTTTACAGGGCATGAAATGCTGAAGAATGTAAAAGCCGGCCTCGATTTATATGAAGTAATCATTACGGATGAATATACACGTCTCTCTCTACCTGCTGAAGAAAAACCAAAGCCTGTTACTCGGGAGAAAAGCATTGCTATCCTTCCCTTCAGGAACCTGAGCAAGGATGCGGAACAGGAATATTTCAGCGACGGAATTGCCGAAGAGATAATTGTAACGTTATCGAATATTGAAAAACTTGTGGTCATCGGACGCAGTACGTCATTCCAGTTTAAAGGCGGTTTAATGCCGGTTACCGAGATCGGTAAAATACTGGGAGTTGCCACTATCCTGGAGGGAAGTGTACGCCGTGCCGGTACAGGGGTCCGCGTAACCGCAGAACTCATCAATATCGCTGATGGCCGGCAACTTTGGGCGGAGCGATATAACAGGGAGCTCACAGATATTTTCGAGATACAGGATGATATTGCCGGTAATATTGCAAAAAAACTGAAGCTGCAGTTTTTTGATGAGGACACCCGGTCAATCCCTGTTAAGATGGAAGCCTATGAGCTTCTGCTTCAAGGCAGGTTTTTCATGGATAAATACATAGAAGGATTTGAAAAAGCTGTTGCGTGTTTCACAAGAGCAATTGAGATAGATCCGAATTACGGGGAGGCATACTGTGAACTTGCCAGGGTAAATTTTTTACTCACAATGAATTTATTTCTCCAACCACGGGAGGGATTTGAAAGGGCGAAATATTATGCGGAGAAAGCGCTTTCACTTAATAAAGAACTGGGTGCTGCACATTATGTACTGGGGCAAATACGCTTTTGGTTTGATTTTAATTTCGAAGAATCGCAAAAAGAATTTGAGCTTGCAGAACAAAGTAAAGAGGCCTTTTATTTTACCGGTGTAGTACTGGATCCTTTCTACCGTGCTTTTGTTTTTGGCGATTATGATACAGCCATCGGATCCGTTCAGAAAAAGCTGGAAACCGATCCGCTTTCTTTTTACCTCACTTTCCAACTGGGTATGCTGTATGTGTTTGCAAAACGTTTTGAAGAGGGAAGGAAGATATATGAGAAAATGCTGGCCATACTTCCTGAGTTTTCCGATGCAGAGAGAATGATAGCTTATTCCTATATATTGGAAGATGATCATCATGAAAAGGGTTTAGTACATGCACGCAAAGCTGCTGCCATGGCCAAAGGGATAGGGTGGGCGCAAAATACTTTTATTATCCTCCTGGCCAAAGCAGGATATTGCGATGAAGCAAGAAAGGAACTTGCAGCGTGGCAGGCCCAAGCAGGACCTTTAATAATTTCCCACCTCGGATTAGGGATTATTTATTCCCATCTTGGTGAATTAGATAAGGCTTTTGAATACCTTAATGTGGCATTGGAAAACCGGGAGATCTGGGTTGTGGCATATAAATACGATCCGGAGTTTGATCACCTGCGGAGTGATCCGCGGTTTCAAAAGCTGATCGATAAAATAGGTTACCCTGTGGCAACATTAACCAAACACTGACCAAAACCATGACTAACGAAGCAGCTCAGACCAAACTGCCGGGAAAGGAATATCCCACAGCCAATGAAGATGAGATAACCGCGGAAATGGCAAATGAACTCATTGCGCAGCTGGACAGGTTATATAAGGATAAAAAAATGCTTCGGCAGATTCATACAAAAATGCATGGTTGTGTGAAAGCAGTTTTTACTGTGGAGCCCGATCTGCCGGAAAATCTGCGTGTGGGCATATTCAAAGAAACAAAAAGTTTTCATGCGTGGGTTCGCATGTCTAATGCAAGCACTAATCCAAAGCCCGACAGGAAAAAGGATGTACGTGGTTTTGCCATAAAACTGATGGGCGTGCCGGGCGAAAAAATAATAAATGATCAACACCTGCAGCAAACACAGGATTTTCTCCTGATGAATACAGAAACATTTTTCTCAAAGAACGTGCAGGAATTCCGTGGCCTGCTGTCCGCTGCCACTGCTGCAAGCAAGCTGAAAATGGTGGGCTATGCATTAAATCCTGCACATTGGGGATTATTGAAAAGATTTAGCCGATCTAATATAGCATGCAGCAACCCGCTTGCGCTGAGATACTGGAGTACTCAGCCGTATCAGTTTGGCTCAGCGGACAGGGCAGTAAAATATTCGCTGATGCCTTCTCCTTATAATAAGCTTGTTGTTGAAAACGGGAAGGACTTTGACTATCTGAGAATAAATCTTGCGCAAACGCTTTACACCCACGAAGCCAAGTTTGATTTCATGGTGCAGTTTCAAACAGATGGGGACGCTATGCCCATAGAGGATCCCACTGTGCCATGGCCATCAGAGTTTATTAAAGTGGCCACATTAACCATTCCGCCGCAGAGCTTTGACTCCAAAGCACAGATGGAATTCGGTGACAGCCTCTCATTCAATTCCTGGCATTCCTTGCCGGCACACAGGCCCCTCGGTGGTTTTAACCGCGTGCGAAGAAGGATCTATGAAACACTTTCAAAATACCGCCATGATAAAAATGAAAAGCCGGTGTTTGAACCGCAGGATTCCGCAGATTTTTTAAATGATACTTTTCCTGTAAGGCCCGACAATACTTTAGCGCCCATTCCCACAAAGAAAATTATAAAAAGATCGCCGGGTGTATTGATAAATGCTGACAGGGAAACGGTTTTCAACTTTATATCGAACAGTGATGAATTGTCTGCATGGCTTACAAAGTACGGGATGATAAGCAACGAAAAATTTGTGAAGATCATCAAAGGCCCGTACACTGCACCCGGTGCAATACGTGAAGTGCTTTTTGAAAACGGCGATCATGTGCAGGAAGAATTGCTCAGCTTTAATCCGTATGTAAATTATTCTTACCGTGCCACCAAGTACAGCAATTTTCTTAAGAAGCTTACGAACGGGGGATATGTAACCATGTGGTTTGATAGGGTAGGTGATCAAACCCGTGCTACCTGGGATTACGGGTTTACTTATAAAAACTTTTTCGGAAAAATCGCCCTTTCTTTATTTTTTATCATGTTCAAAAAATATATGCAGCATTCTCTGAACAATGCGAAAGTGCAGATAGAAAACGGTGATGTGTAACCCGCTTACAAACTGGCAATATACCTCACCGCAGTAACAGAAGGAAAGAAAAAATAACCGCCTCCTTTAATTGTCACAAACCGCTTAAGATCCGTAATTGTCTTATTTACCGGGCAATCCTGTATAGTGAAATTCTGCGGTTGCGAGTGCTCAGGATTTTCCCTTACGGAGATGATGGGGTCCGGATCATTATACAGCTTTTTCACTTTGGTCGAATTACCCCATGTATGGTAGATCAGTTCAAACTGCCGGCTGATATCAGCATTAAAACAATTGAAAAATAATCCGACTTCTCCGACAGGATTGTGATTTACAGCTGAACCGATAAAAGGTTCGCCATACATGCGGGCCCTGCGAATAATCCGATGGCGATTACTTAGTTTGATTGATTTCTTTTTATTTGCATCTTCAAAGCTGTCCCGCGGGTTACACCGCCGCACATGAGAACCAAACGGGCATTTTAAGCCGTCCTTATCGTGACCTGCATAACCAAAATCGTTTGTATGGTTTAAACCACCGGGATCACTTTCAGGGAATTGCGTAAGAGGCGCACCGCTCGGCCAGCGGCCAAACATTTTAGATGCAAGCCTTGTGCTCTCTGCTTCATTCAGGCTGCCGTCCTCATTTTTTGTTTTCTCATTCATGAAGCTCCAGAAAGCATTTACATCCTGTGCCATTTGGCGGATCACAAGGTAACTGCTATTTTTCCCAAGGTCTTTTGCGCCTGAGCCTGCAGCATCTGTCATCAGCAGGTTCATTTCTCCCTGTTCTTTTTTTATGAGCGGAGAATCAGGGTATACATTGTACTCATTTCGGTAGCCTAAAATAAATTCACCCGGATTGATCATATTCCATTCGGGACCGCCTCTACCACTGCCTTTTATGATTGGCTGGGAAATGTTATCGCGGAAGCCGAAACGCTCTTTATTATCTTTCCCCATCGTGCCGTCGAAGTATTTTATCTCAGAAAGGCCGCTTGCTGAATATTGGTTTTTAAGGTTCTCATAAAATGAAAGACACTTTTCTTTGTCTTTACCAAAAACCAATAATATGGCATGAATAACAGGATTGGTTGGCGCACCCCATTCCCAAAGTTCCGGCGCACTGGAATCAAAATCATTGAGCAAACGGCGCCGGTGATCTGTTACCATTCCTTCCCGAAATTCAGGAATGAATGCAGATATATTTTCCGGGGATAAACCGAGTGCGGAAAGCCCGGGTGAGGTAAAAGCTATATTCAGTGCGGTTTCCGGCAGGTCGTTAGTTGATAGAGGTGCGGTAGCCACAGTTAAGGAAGGAGTTATTTGTTTTAACCAAATTTTTGCCGGTGCAGCATCTTCCACTTTTAATAATATAAAACGGGAGTATTGCATGTTTGAATATCCCCTGATAATGTATCCCTGAATGTCTGCTAATTCCAGAATATCCATAATTGTTTTATATTAATTTTAGAAATGCAGCCGCCTCTTTTTCGGATGAATTCCTGAAAAGCCAGGAGCGTATCTCAGAATTATTGTTTACATTTTTAATAGAGAGGTGCGGATAGGCATTATACCAAACCTGTGTCTGCACTTCAGAATGCCTGCTCCATGCAAGAAAATGTTCTTCATCATAAGCACCGCCCGCTATGAGAAGATTTGTTTTAGGAAATTTATGCGTATTGGAGAAAATACCGGTAAGCCCCCAGCCGCTTTGATCAATAAAGTCGCCAAGGTATTGCTGCCAGCTGCCGTCGAAATTGCTGAAAAATAAAACTCTTTTATTGTCGTCAAAAAGCACCCAGCGGGCAAAGTGAATAGTAGGAATACCCATTAACTTTCCTGTGACAAACTTGAGCGGGATAAGTACCCTGGCAAAAAGCATAAATGCTTTGAAGGTTATTAAACGAACACGGCCGGGCTTCATGGTAACCAGCTGAGAAAATTGATTGGGAATTTCCAGGTCTTCATACGACTCGAGTATTTTCATTTTTTTCTCATCCAGTTGACTGCGCTTCATTGTAAAATATTCATCATTCCTTTCATAAAAGAATTGGACGACGAGCACCCACGGAATGATCACCGGTATAAGCAGGACGAACAGGCACAGGCCAAGGAGTATCATGCCAAACCAATTTACCTGCGGCATTGAAAATGGTTTTCGGGCCCACGAAAATTCCGGCTGCGCTTTTACAGCTTCCGCAATTTCTTTTTTTACATCAGCAGATCTCCTTCCGTCCCATTTTTTTGTTGCGATAAAATCAAGAATAAAAGCATGTAATCTGTCTTCATCTCTTACCTGTTGTAAAGTACGGTAAGGGGCGCCGCGGTAAAAGGCAGAAGGAGGTATTATCCATTTTCGGAGATAGGATACACGGCTTTCGGTGTTCCTTTCACCTTGGTTAGGATAACCCTCGCAGCATGCATAAATATTATCAATGATGTCTGCTGAAACAGTACACAGGTCATTAAATTGTTTTGTAATGTCGCCGTCAAAATCAGAGGAAAAGACCAGCTTCGCTTTATCGCCCCGAGAAGAAACACCTTTGTCGATTTCCGAATCAATTACCAGCCATCGTGCGAAGTGGATAGTGCCTATATTCTCAAAGGATTCATGAATATTTTCTTCCAGGCCCTGCCGCAGTTTTTTTAAATATGCAAACAACTGATCTGTCCTGTCGATAGCCACAGGAGTTACGAGCGTTATGGGGAACTGTTGGGTCATGAGCAGTCAGGATAAAACAGTAGCGTTATTATTCTTTCTTAAATAAACAGCCCTTTCAATAAAATCTTTTGCTGCGTTGGCACCTGATGTGATCAGGTTCTGTTTTTGTTCATCAGTAATATTAAAGTCTGTTGAAGAAAGGCCAAGATCGTCTATCAGAACGGAACGGGTTGTCTGTTCCCTATCACGCAGAACAATGTAATCCTGAGAATCCAATATAGCTTCAAATACATGATGGGAAAAGAAAAACGGGCGGCCATATCGGCAATAAATTTCCTTTGGTATTTGGGTAGAATGTAAATAAAGCCCCATGCTTTCGCTGTTCACTTCTTCATTTGTAAACCGATCATCATCAAAAAAGGATAAAGGATAATTATACACCACGCCGCCATCAATAAAGGTGTATTTTTTTGCGCCGGGGTGTGTGAATTGCCAGCCGCTGAAAAAAAAGGGAATAGACATGGAGGCCCGAATAGCTTCCGCTACTTTGTAATCAGGCGTTTCATGTGCCGAAAATTCCTGAACAGTATGCATCCCTGTATTGCAGGCAAAAACATACAGTTCTTTACAGCCGGCATTTTTCATGTCGAGGAATGTGGCATCGGCTGTTAGGTTTTTTGGAGATTTTTTTAATAACTCTTCTGCGAAACTGATGATATAGTCTCCGGTGAAAATGCCGAAACGTGTAAAAAGCCGCAACGGGTTCCAGCCTGTCTTAAATTTTTTAAAGATAATGCTTACCATCAATTGTTCAATCTCGGCAACACTATATCCTGCGCAGATCATGCAGGCCATCAATGCACCTGCAGAAGTGCCGGCCACTCTTTGGATGGGGTTAAACAGGCCTGCTTTATCCATTTCCTTTATTGCACCAACATAGGCGACACCTTTTACACCACCACCTTTGATTGCAAGATTTTTGATCATGCGAGGAAAATATTAAACAGTATTTCAGCAGTTGAAAAGACTCGGTTTATTTAAAGTCAGCGACTTTTACAGTTAGTTTCAGGCTTAAATGTATTAAAAAATTATTTATTAAGAATTTTGTGGGGAGATTTAATGAAAAGAAAATCGTCAACTGTAGAAAATAAGTAAGTATTAACGAGCTAAAAGTGAACATATTTTTAAATAAAGCAGATAGAGTAGGAGATGCTATATCAGATAAGGCTCGTGAAGTGAAAAATGATGTAAGAGAAGGTGTAAATGATATCCGTTCAGATGTTAATGACGTACGGGAAGATGCATTGAATGATGAAGCGACAAGATTGGCGAATGATAAGAGGAATTTGGATAATTTGTAAGTTTTATTGCTTGAGATTATAAAGGGTTGTGTTTCGCAACCCTTTTTTTTAAAAAGAACTTCCTTGGATCAAAAACACAACCCTTTTTGGAAAGGTGCTGAATAGAGCATGTTTTTGGTTTAAAGAATAACGTTCCATGAGGAAAATAATAATCCTACAAACCTTGATGCTTATTTCAGGTTTTGCTTCAGCTCAAAAATTGACTTATACTGACCTTGTAAAATTTGCAGTACAATCTACGGATGAATCCGCAGAACTTT
>JBGTJG010000077.1:0-5956 GCA_041745235.1 Ferruginibacter sp.
TGCTGATGATATTTTCTGAAAGCGTTTTCGAAAGCACTACTTTTTCAAACAGTGCCTCCGGGTAAGTAACAATGATTTTCTTATTCTGCGAAAGATCTTTCGCTTGAGAAAATTTCGTGAGTGTTTCCGTGCGCAGCATTACATGGCTGCTGTTCAGCAGTTGATAATTACGCTTGTTTTTAAAAGAGGAAGGAAAATAAAAGATATCCAGCGCATTGGTAATATTCTCCAGCGTGTTGTGAAAATATGCCGCTTCTTCGGCATCTCTCAGGATAACCAAATGATTCATTTGCCCTGCTGCAGGATGGGCATGAATGGCTGCAAGAATAAATTGAGAAGCGCTGCCGTTGAGGCCTTTTATGTGTAAATGCTGCGGAGAAGACAAAGAGATCCTGTCCGCAATTTGAAAAACGCGGGGATCATTGTTGTACATACTCATCAACACATCAGCATTCATAATCCGGCCGCAAAGATAGGCAATGTGTTAATGTGCTAATTTGCTGATGTGCTAATGAATTGCCTCTGAATAACAATTTTTGTAACAGTATTTTTTAGAAATCCGATTGTAATTATCAAATTATCAAATCAGCACATTAGTTAATTTAATTATTAACTTACGTTATAAAACTAACCCCATGGTTCAACCCTGGCGCACTGCTACTGTAATTCGCATTGAACAGCAAACGTATAATACCCGCAGATTTTTTATTCAGGTCCCTGATACGGAGAATTTTGATTTTAAACCCGGGCAGTTTGTTACCATTGATCTGCCAATACATGAGAAACCAAACAAACGCTGGCGCAGTTATTCAATAGCCAGTTGGCCGGATGGCAGCAATGTATTTGAGCTTTGCATTGTACAATTGGATGGCGGCGCAGGTACAGCTTATTTATTTGATCATGTAAAAGTGGGATCAGAACTTACTTTGCGAGGCCCGGTTGGCGTATTTACGCTGCACGATGCAGCATTAGAAAAAGATCTGTTCCTAATATGCACGGGAACGGGAATTGCGCCTTTTCGCAGCATGGCTCAGCATATAAAATTGCATAACATTCCCCATAAGGATATTTACCTCCTTTTTGGCTGCCGCACAAAAGCCGACTTGCTTTATTTTGAGGAATTGAAAGCATTGAGTAACGGTATGCCCGGCTTTCATTACATACCAACCCTAAGCCGCGAAAACTGGGAAGGCGCTGCAGGCTATGTGCATGCTATTTATGAAAACATCTGTAAAGCGAATAACAATGCACCTGCATCATTCATGCTTTGCGGCTGGAAGGCTATGATTGATGAAGCGAAACTTCGTATCATAAATATGGGTTATGATCGCAAAGCAGTTCATTCGGAATTATACGGGTAAGAGTTCTTTTATGCCCTGATCATCTTTTCTACCAGTTTCTTTACTTCAGATAAAGCAATTCTTTCCTGTCTCATATCATCGCGGTAACGTATTGTAACAGTATTATCTTCTTTCGTTTGATGATCTATCGTTACACAAAAGGGAGTGCCTATTGCATCCATACGACGATAACGTTTACCGATAGCATCCTTCTCTTCATAAAAACAATGAAAACTTTGCTTGCATTCATTCATCAGCTCTTTTGCAATTTCCGGCAGGCCATCTTTTTTAAGCAATGGAAGTATAGCCAGTTTCATCGGTGCTATTTTCGCAGGAATTTTTAAAACCACACGGCCGTCTTCTGTGCCGTCTTCTTTTGTCCATTTTTCATCCTTATAAGCCAGGCTCAGAACGGTAAGGAATAAACGGTCAAGTCCCACGGAAGTTTCCACTACATAAGGCGTGTAATTCCCAAAGGGTTTTCCTTCTTCGTTAAGGTCATTATCAAAATACTGGATCTTCTTTTTGCTATAGGTGGCATGTTGGTTAAGGTCAAAGTCTGTGCGGCTGTGTATGCCTTCCAGTTCTTTCCAACCGAAAGGGAATTCAAATTCAATGTCCAAAGCCATATCTGCATAATGGGCAAGTTTTACATGATCATGAAAGCGTAATTTATCAGAAGGAATGCCAATGCTTTCATGCCAGGCCTTTCTTGCATCTTTCCAGTAATCATACCATTGCTTTTGCGAACCCGGGCGCACAAAAAATTGCATTTCCATCTGTTCGAATTCACGCATGCGGAAGATAAACTGGCGTGCTACTATTTCATTCCTGAAAGCTTTTCCTGTTTGCGCAATGCCGAAAGGGATTTTCATCCGCCCGCTTTTTTGCACATTCAGAAAATTCACAAAAATTCCCTGTGCAGTTTCCGGTCGCAGGTAAATGGTTTCACTTTCTTCTGCCACACTACCGATCTGCGTATTGAACATCAGGTTGAATTCCCTCACATCAGTCCAATTGCCTGTTTTACTGATGCCGCATTTTATTTTATTATCCTCAATCAGTTTTTTCAGACCTGCAAAATCTGTGGCGGCAAGGAGCGCTTCCATTTCAGCAATTAAAATTCCGCCTGCGGGCTCTTCCAGCGTTTCTGCAAATCCTTCAATCAGATGATCTACCCTGTATCTTTTGTTGCTGTCTTTATTATCGATCATCGGGTCGCTGAAATTGTCTACGTGACCGCTTGCCTTCCAAACCGTAGGATGCATAAAAATGGCTGCGTCAATACCCACAATATTCTCATGAAGCTGTGTCATGCTTTTCCACCATTCATCACGCAGGTTTTTTTTGAGCTGGGCGCCCATTTGCCCGTAATCATATACTGCCGCAAGTCCGTCGTACAATTCACTGCTCTGGAAAATATAACCGTATTCTTTACAATGGGATATGATCTCTGTGAAATTATTTGCTTCTTTTGCCATAAGGCTGCAAATATAACTATACAAGGTGAGGGATAAAATTGTGCAGATTTTCAGTTCAGCTTAATATTGTGATTCAGACCAATTAAAATAAATAAAAATTGAAAGTTGTTTTACAACGGGTTTCATCCGCCTCAGTTACTGTTAACCATGAACTCGTATCATCAATAAAGACCGGGCTGCTTGTATTTGCGGGGATCGAAGAGGCAGATAATCAAGAAGACATCGTGTGGCTGAGTAATAAAATAATTAACCTCCGCATATTTGATGATGAGAATAAAGTTCCCAATCTTTCAGTAAAAGATATTGGCGGCGATATATTATTGGTAAGCCAGTTCACTTTACACGCGTCCACAAAAAAAGGAAACAGGCCTTCTTATATAAAAGCGGCAAGGCCGGAAATTGCAATCCCTATTTATAATTCATTGATCAGTCAACTTGAAAAAGATTCGGGAAAGAAAATATTTACAGGGATTTTCGGAGCGGATATGGAAGTATCATTATTGAATGATGGTCCGCTTACGATTATTATTGACAGTAAAAACAGGGAATAAAAAGTACACGAATTAAATCGAATTACACGAATTTAAAAGCCCGAAGATGAGTGAGATACTTTATAAAGAAGAATCATTTAAAATAATTGGTATTTGCATGGAAATTCATAAAGCATTGGGAATGGGGCTTAAAGAAATAAATTACAAAGATGCTATGGAAATGGATTTTATAGAAGCAGGAATTTTATATAACAGAGAGCAAAAGTTTTCTGTAAAATATAAAAATAAGGTATTGCGAAATCCTTATATCGCAGATTTCGTGGTGGATAATTCAATTGTGCTTGAAATTAAATCATCTTCAGTTATTGTAGATGCGCATATGGCCCAAGCATTAAGTTATTTAGCAGTAACAGGGTTAAAACTAGCTATGGTAATCAATTTCGGAGAAAGATCTCTTACATGGAAACGCATAATCCTCTAAAGGTAATTCGTGTAATTCGCCTTAATTCGTGTAATAAAATATTTATATGACTATCAAAGAAGCTCAGCATGACGTGGACAAATGGATAAAATCTACCGGCGTTCGATACTTCAGCGAACTTACAAATCTGGGTATTCTTATGGAAGAGGTAGGAGAGCTGTCCCGCATAATGGTCAGAAAATACGGAGAGCAATCTTTTAAAAAGGAGGAAAACAAAGAAAACCTCGGTGATGAAATGGCTGATATATTGTGGGTGTTGCTTGCCCTTGCCAATCAAACAGGTGTTGATCTCTCAGATGCGCTGCAAACAAATTTTATAAAGAAATCTTACAGAGATGCTGATCGGCACAAAGGAAATCCCAAATTAAAATAATCGGCGTAATCAGTTGAACCTTTCCTTACAAAACAATAAATACCCTCTTCCGGGTATTGCGATCCCTTTAATAATAATTCATATTTGTCTTCTAAAAACTGACAAACATGAAGAAGTTATTGTTTCTCGCATTCGCATCAGGCATAAGCTGCCTAAGCATTGCTCAAAAAGCAAACGATTGGACCAAATCCTTTCCAACAAAAGTAAATTTCTACAGGATCACTGATGCCGGAGTATTAGTAGTAGGTGCAAATGATGCGCTATATGGCATCAATCCCTCCGACGGTAAAGAGATCTGGAAAAATGCCGAAATAGAAAACATTCAGGAAGGGAATTATGATCCCATCGAAGGTACCCCTTATATAGTGCTTGCAAAACGTGGCCTGATGAAATCAAACAATAAAATTGTAGATGTAGTTACAGGAAAGGAAGTGGCAAACACAAGAGACCTTGGTCTTGCTGCAGTGACAAAGCGTATTTACCTGATGAAAAATAATGCTGTACTTTTTTACGGGACAGGAAAAACCGGTAAGCCTACTCTTATGAAAATAAATCTTGCAACGGGTACAAAGGAATGGGAGCAGGAGAAATTATTTGAAAAGAACAGTGAGCAGATCGTTTCAGAAGCAGGAGAAGTGGCGGATGGGATATTTATTGCTACTAACAAAAATATTTACAAGCTTAATCCAACAACCGGTGAATCTCTTTACAATGTTGATATGAAAAGCGATTTGCCGGTGGCAGCACCTCCTCAGGAAAAGAAAGGCGGCATTATGGGTAAGATACCCGGCGCAGGGATGTTTGGCATGGGCAAAAAAATAGATGAAGGGGCAAATGAAGCTGCAACAATTACTTCTGCGGATTTCTTTCAGAAAGATAATCCTTCCATTATTTATTTCTGGAACCAGGATGTGCTTACTGCATTCAATGTTGCAGACGGGAAAGAAGTTTGGAAAAGATTTGAATTGCCATCGCCTGTTACAAACATTTTGTACGACAGCCGGGGAATGCTGGTGGCTACTTCAGAAAAAACAAAAGAAGATGAGGCTAAAGCAAACAAAGGCGGCGGCGGACTTATGGGAAAAATTAAAAGATCAAGTGCAGGTAAAAAGAACCGTGCATCACTTCTGATGTTTGATATGAACACGGGCGACCAGAAATGGGACAGCGATGTAGATCTGCAGGGGGATGTACTGGCTTACAAACTCGTAGATTCTAAACTTATACTGGCTACGCAAAGGGACCAGGGCACAAACTTTATCAGCATTGTCAATCTGGACGAAGGAAAATCTATCACCAAAAAGCCACTTTCAATAAAAGGCGGGATCAGGGATCTGCAGATCGTACCGAGCGGATTATATTATCGTACAGAAGACCAGATCAATATCCTCGATATGGAAAGCGGGGAGAAGACATGGGCAAAAGGAATGATTGTAAAAAATAATGCAGGAGACAATTTTGATAAGATCGGCTATGTGTATGCAAATGATGTGATACACAAAGTAGATTTTACTAAAGGTGAAATCAATGAGTTTATAAAAGGAATTAAATTTGACGGCAAAGAAGAACCCAATTCCCTGCAGGTAAGAGACAATGGTATCCTGCTTACTTCAGATCAAAACGCAACTCTATATTCCTTTGATGGTAAGGAAATATGGCACGCATATAATCCTGCACCGGGACGTACAATGGCAGGTAAAATGCTGAGCGGTCTCGGCGGCCTTGCTTCTGCAGCAATTGCAGCGCAGCAAATGGCACGCTCTGCTCAGTTAAGTTATGCCAAAGGCTAC
>JBGTJG010000078.1:0-2865 GCA_041745235.1 Ferruginibacter sp.
ATGATTAAACGTTGAAGGAACTGACCATAAGCTAACAATTAACTATATCAGTTCAACTTAAAGGGAGCTACCAATTGAAATTCCGGTATTTCTGCTGTAAAGGTCTTTTTTTTGTGAAGATTTTCAAAAGTGTAAGTCCCGTGCATCTTACCCATATCTGTACGCAGATTGCACCCGCTGATATACTGATATGTACCTCCGGGTTTTAGGACAGGCTGTACACCTATCACCCCCTCTCCTTCTACTTCCCGAAGAGAGCCATTGCTGTCAAAAATAAACCAATGCCGGCTGAGCAATTGTACAGGGAAGCTGTTATTGTTCTCAATTATAATTTTATATGCAAACATAAATTCATTACCCGCCGGGTTACTGTACTCCGGTTGGAAATAGGTCTCTACATTTATGTTTACACCCTCTGATATTTTATGGGTCATGATGAAATTTTTGATTGTTTAAACCCGTTCTTTAATAACCATTGCAGGATCTTATCCCGGTTATCTCCCTGTATAAGTATTTCTCCTTCTTTAACTGAGCCGCCGGTACCGCAAAATGTTTTTAATTTCTTTCCAATATCTTCTTTATCCGACACCGAACCGGCAAAATTTTCAATAAGCGTAACAGTTTTGCCCCCGCGGTGTTTTTTATCTGTTCTTACCCTGATCTTCTGCTCTGACGGTGATATGGTTTCTTCCTGCTGCTCAGGGGTATCCTTTTTCATCACATCAGGGTCTGTAGAATAAACGATGTTACTGTACAAGCCGGTTTTTTTTGTCATGAAATGCTTCTTTTATTGAAGCGGTATGCCTTAAGAATTGAGGATCACTGCTTTTAAGCTCAGATCCAGACTTACCGCCTGATGAATGATTGCACCGCTGGAAATAAAATCCACACCGGTAGCAGCATAGCTTTCAATATTTTCATAATTAATTCCCCCGCTGGCTTCCGTTTCTATTCTGCCGCGTATGACCTTAAGAGCTTCTCTGATCATTTCCGGGGTAAAATTATCAAGCATAATACGATCCACTTTACCTACTTCTATCACTCTTTTTACATCTTCTAAATTTCGGGTCTCTACTTCGATTTTTAAATCAAGCATATTCTGCTGAACGTAAGCGTAAGCGTTATTTATAGCTTTTTCAATTCCCCCGCTGTAATCAATATGATTGTCTTTCAGCATGATCATATCATACAAACCGAACCGATGATTTACGCCCCCTCCTATCCTGACAGCTTCTTTTTCTAAAAGCCGGAAATTTGGTGTAGTCTTCCGGGTATCCAACAATCCGGTCTTATAACCTTTTAATCGCTGCACGTATTTAGCAGTAAGTGTTGCAATACCGCTCATTCGCTGCATAGTATTCAGGACCAATCGCTCGCATTTTAAGATAGTATGCACTTTCGCAGATACTTCAAATGCAATTTCACCATAAACCATTGTATCACCATCCTTTTTCAGAGCCTTGAATACGATACCAGGCTCTGCCAACCGGAATATCTTTTCAGCTACATCAATACCGGCCAAAACACCATCCTGCTTAATTTTCAATACTGCCGAACCTTCAGTTTCCTTCGGTATGCAACTTAAAGCGGAATGATCACCGGTTCCGATATCTTCAGCTAATGCGTTTGATATTAAACTTTTTAAATCATTTTCATAATTCATTACAGTAAAGTTACGTTCAAGTGTAATGCCATGGCTACCGGGCAAAAAAAACTCCCTTACGGGAGGTGTAAATGATCAATTTAATATTTTATTGTTTCTCAAATTTAATCTCCTGTAATATTTGTTTTTCTCCTCGTTGTTTAAGGTTCACAGTAGTTCTGTAAGTGCCGCCGGCCGTGACCAGTTTCCCAATACAAAACTGCGAGCCTCCGCTTTCGCCCTGATGAATAACGGAGAAAGATTTTACTGCATTATTAGCAAAAAAATCACTTAAAACTGCTTCACACTGGCCTTTACTGTACGTTGCCGTTTTTCCGGGCAATGATACTTCTACAGTATTGTCAAAATATTTTGCGAGAGCAGTTGTATTACCCGCTCTTAATGCGGAAATAACATCTCCAATACTGTTTCCACCGGAAAATGCAGACATCGAAAAAACCGTTGTTAAAGCAATAAACACATTTTTAAAGTTTTTCATATCTCAAATATACATGTTCAATGGCTAATGCTATGCCGTAAGCAAGTTTCGTTCCGCGCTTTAACAAAATCAAATTCAGAGTTAGTAGCTATAAAGCCCAATAATGCAGGAAGAGCAGCAAATTTCAAACAATTAGCTTTGCGCATGCAAAATAAAAAAGCTATTTTAATCATAATGGACGGTTGGGGCATCGGGAAGGTAAAAAAAAGTGATGCCATTCAGCATGCAAGAACACCTTTTGTGAACTCGCTGTATGCAAATTATCCCAATAATACTCTTGTGACTTGCGGAGAAGAAGTGGGGCTACCTGAAGGCCAAATGGGCAACAGTGAGGTTGGCCACCTTAATCTGGGAGCAGGCAGGATCGTTTATCAGGATCTGCAGAGAATAAATGTGGCAATCAGGAGCAAATCTTTTGACCAAAATGCAGCCCTGTTACAAAGCATTGAATATGCAAAGGCTAATCAAAAACCCCTGCACCTCATCGGCCTTGTAAGCAACGGGGGCGTTCATTCCCATATAAACCACCTGAAAGCTATAACCTCTCTGTGCAAAGCACAGGACTTTAATAATGTACTTATACATGCATTTACAGATGGCAGGGATACTGACCCTAAAAGCGGGTATGATTTTATAAAAGAGCTGTCCGATCATTTATCCCTTACAACCGGTAAGATTGCTTCTGTTACCGGCAGATACTATGCAATGGACAGGGATAAAAGGT
>JBGTJG010000079.1:0-5186 GCA_041745235.1 Ferruginibacter sp.
GAAAAGTACCGGCAGGAACGTATACCATTCCCGGAGGCCGGCCCATATTATAGGCTTTACCGGGGGCAACGCCATGCAGTTGCCCGTCGTTAGGCATAGTCCCGGATTTCTTTTTTCCACTTATAAGCTTACAACTACCGACGGAAAAGGCGATAGAAATTACTGCAAGGGTACCAAATAGCCGATTATTCATTTTATTTACTTTGAGGATAGATAGCAAATGTATTAATTATTTTTTTTAAAAAACGCTCGGTACCGCAACCTTCATTGTTAATTTTTGTTTCATAATAATGAAGCAATTGTCAGCGTTGATTCGTCTAAACTAACAATATTGTGCCCTTTTTTGTTAAAATGGGTTTGAATTCAAGAGTTTTTTTAACGCCTCTACGCTGTAAACAGGCTCTTGGCATTCAAAATTTCGACATAAATATATGGATGATATTTGACAATGTGTTTTTTGGGTCAATAACGGCATATCTGACACACTCACAGTTGACTGCAAAACTTTATTTGGAATGTACTCATGCAACACTTCGTTAAGAACCGGAATCATGTTTGTACCCGTTACAGCTATTTCATTTATTCCCGCTGCAAGATTGATAGCCGCTGCAGCCCATAAACCAAATGAGCCCGGGTATTTAGTCATGATATTTTTGAGGGAGAATATCATTGCTACTGCATTGCTGTGCATTATCCGGTCATTAAAAATGAATGAAAGATAAAGCAGGTTCTTTGCCATTACTGCATTCGCAGAGGGTGTGGCGCCGTCATATATCTCAATCTTTCTTACAATCGCATCCTGCTGATTTTGTCCGGTAAAGAAAAAATAACCGCTTTCTTCATCAGAAAAATTCAAAGAAACATAATCAGTAATTTCTTTTGCCTTGTGCAAATAATATTGATCTCCCGTTATCTCCTGCAGGTGAATGCAGGCCTCAGTGATATATGCATAGTCATCTAAAAATGCAGGGTATTTAGCCTTTCCGTTTTTATAAGTGTGATAATAACTTCCATCATGTGCCGGGAAAACTTTCTCTGTAAATTGAAAAAGTTCAATAGCTGCGATCTTATATTTTTCATCCTGCACCGCAGCGTATACCTTACAAAAAGCAGTGATCAGTAATGCATTCCAACCGAATAATATTTTATCATCAGTAGCCGGGCGAATTCTTTTATTACGCTCTGACAAGAGTGTCTCCCTGTTTCGCTTTAGCTGAATTTCCGCATGGTCACCCATAATATCCTTGCTATTTATAACTTCCTCAAGAGGCAGTAAGATGCGCAGTATATTTTTTTCTTCCCAATTTCCCTTTTCAGTAACGTCGTAATATGCATTGAAAAGTGCTGCATCATCTCCGAGGAGATCATCGATTTCTTTCTTCTCCCACACATAAAACTTTCCTTCTACCCCTTCGCTGTCTGCATCGAGGGCTGCGTAGTACCCACCCTCATTATCTTTCATCTCGGAGAAAATAAAATCGCCGGTTTGAATAATTGCTTCTCTGTAAACCCCTTTTTTTGTGAGCAGGTATGCATTACTGAGAGCGATAATAAAAAGGGCATTATCATAAAGCATTTTTTCAAAATGCGGAGCAAGCCATTCGTTATCAGTACTGTAACGGCTCAGGCCGCCGGCAAGCTGATCATAGATACCGCCGTTAAGCATTTTCATCAGGGAAAGTTCTGCCTGCTGAAGTGCCGCCGGATCTTTGAGAAAATGCGCAGCCTGAAGCAGGCAGTTTATAGAGAAAGTTTGGGGAAATTTAGGCGCTTTTCCGAATCCGCCTTCCATTGTATCTGCAGTAGCCATTAAATTATCTGTAATGATGCGGCAGTCTTCTTTAGAAAATGACTGTTCTTCATTCTCTTCCGGCAATTGAATTGCAGAAGGAGTATTTGATTTTTTTACATGTTGCAGAAGCTGTTCCGCCTGCTCTTCCATCTCATCCCGCCGCTCGGTCCATGCATGATTTATGCTGAGGAGCACATCTTTCCAGGAAGAACGGTTATAGGCCTTTTCGGGAGGGAAATATGTTCCTCCGTAAAATGGCTTGCCTTCCGGAGTGAGAAAGACATTAAGGGGCCACCCACCGCTACCGGTAATAGCCTGTACGGCTTCCATATAAATATGGTCCAGATCGGGCCGTTCTTCCCTGTCAATTTTTACACAGATAAAATATTTGTTCATGATCGCTGCGGTGGCCTCATCTTCAAAACTTTCCCGCTCCATTACATGGCACCAGTGACAGGCTGAATATCCTATGCTTACGAGCAAAGGCTTACCTGTTTCTTTTGCAAGTTGCAGCGCCGATAAACTCCATGGTTGCCAATGCACAGGATTGTGTGCATGCTGCAATAAGTAAGGGCTGGTTTCATGAATAAGTTCGTTTTTCATGGAGTAAAAATAGGGTATGAGAAATTTCGGATCTGGTAAACTTTAAGAACAGGATACCTGATAGATATGGCAACAACTAACTGATTGCCGGGTTTTGGAAAACGGCAGGGCATTAAAAAATATTTAAAAGGAAAGTGGCAATGATTGATGAAAAAAGAAGATAGGGTTATTTCTTTTTTCCTGAAACAGACTGAAGATATTTGTCCAATGCGCTGACCATACCCGGGGTCTGAGGCATAGGAGCTTTAATATCCAGGGAGAGCCCTGCTGCTTCTGCTGCTTTAAATGTATTGAGGCCGAATGCTCCGAGTTTTGTGCCGTTTTGTTTATAAGCAGGGAAATTTTCCATGAGGCTCCGTACACCGCCTGGAGTAAAAAAACAGATAATGTCGTAATTCCGGTTTATGACCTGCTTGATGTCGTTGCTCAAAATATTGTACATAACAGGAGTTGCAAACTCGCATTTATTATTTTTCAGCCAGTTTGTTATCTCACTGTCAAAAGATTCTGAGCAAGGATATAGAAAGCGTTCTATCTCTTTGTGCTTATTGATCACATCAAAAAGGCTTTTATTGGTTCCATCAGCCCCGTAAAATACCTTTCGCTTTCGATAAAGTATAAATTTTTGGAGATAGAGCGCTACAGCCTCGGTAATACAGAAATATTTAGTATCCTGAGCAACCGTAATCTTCATTTCTTCACAGATTCTGAAAAAATGGTCAATGGCATTCCGGCTGGTGAAAATAACTGCTGAAAATGATGTGATATCAATTTTTTGCCTCCGGAACTCCTTTGCAGTAATGCCTGTAACTACTACAAACGGAAAGTAATCTACTTTGAGAGCGTATTTCTTAGCAATATCCGAATAAGGAGATTTAAGGCCATCAGGCTGAGCCTGAGCGATCAGAATATTTTTAACCTTTTTGGTTGGTGAAACCACAGCAGTATCTGAGTTTTTTACCATACGGATTTCTAAGAAAGTGCAAATTTACGTGTTTATACTGAAAAATAGCCTTACGCCTTTGTAAATAAGGGCAAGTGGCAGGATTTCCATTGAGGCTATATAGAGGAAAAAATGAAAAGAACTGATCTTTAGTTTGGAGCTAAGCATAGCATAAGCCCGAAAAAACCTCATCAATAATACTAATGCTAACAGGATGACAGAACCTGTGATTGCTGCAACAAAAGTATTGCCTGTACTGAATGTGAGGAGTATTATAAATGGGAGCAACAATATTCCGATCACTTTATTCAGCAGAAAAACAATAAAAATATAAGTATCGGCCTCACTCTTAAAGTTTGTGAGCCAGCCTGTAAAACGGAGGGAGATATATTTAACGAGGTAGCATACTGCTACCGCCCCGGCACACAGGCCGATCAGGGGCCAATCGCCTATATCACCCCGAAGATCAAAATACTGAAGGGCAAGAAAAATATAGAAGCCCGTAATGATGACAAAGAAAATATTAAATATAAGAGATGGGAGCTTTGCCTGCATCAACTGATCGGTAAGCTGGTTCTGGCGCAAAGATGTATTAAAAAATACCCGGAAGAGGGTGTTAAAATAGCGACTGTAAAAAGTACGCATAAGACCCAATATGAGTAATAGCCCGGCAATAAAATAAAAGAAGAGGGGATTATCATCAGTCTTTTTTTCTATTATCGGAAAAACTCCGGGAACCCCCGTCACATTTACGAAAGCATTGCTATCGGTGAGTTTTTTCAGGGGGTCTATACGGGTAAGTATTAATGAATCAGCCTGTGCTGCGGCAGCTGGGAAACTGTCAGTGATCTGAGCATACAGCGGAAGCAGAAAAAATACGCAGCAGGCTGTTAAAAAAAATTTCACTGAAAAAATATTTATGGGCAAAAATAAGTCTATAGATTTTCCTAATTGAAAGCAGGTTACAATTCCTGCTTTAAAAATAATTTACATAACCGAAATGTATTTTCGAAGCCTGCCTGATGTTGAACGGTATATCACCGCGTTTGCCGAGTGCCAGGCTTAAATTAAGTAGACCTGCTTTAGTTTCGTACACGATCCCCAGCCCTGCGCTCGTAAAAAAGTTGTTTGTATTTTCATCCTGATATTTTGCCTTTGTTCCGCCTGCATCCACAAACCCGAATAAATATGAATTAAGACCTAACAGGGATCTGTATTCTGCAGTAATGACACCGTACTGAGTTGCATAAATACTTTCTTCATCAAATCCCCGAAGGAGGCGATACCCACCTATCTGAAAAACTTCATTGCGGAATATGGCGGGGCTGCTGTAAATCCCGGTACTGAAAGAAGTTTTAAGCGTGCTGCTTTTTGTGAGGGGAAAATAGTGCGCTGCGGCGATTTTAATTCTTAAATGGTAACTGCGCAGTTTTATGGAATCATAAAGCGAGTTGTAGTCAAACCCCGGCGTAAAAAGAGAAAGGATGTCGTCGTTTTTCTCAATATTTTTAATACCTGCCAGGGTTGTGATATTAAATTCATTTCCTTTTCTCGGATTAAAACGATAGTCTGTTTTTCTGTATTCATAGGTTATCCCTGCATTTACTGATCTTACATCAGTATTTTCCGGTAAGCGTCGTTGCAATTTTATATTATTTGTATCTGTGCCCCCTTGCAGCAAGGAGGAGTTTTGCCATTGTACCACAACTTTCCCGGTTTGATATGCGGAAAGATTCAGTTGCAGCCCAAGTTGCGCATCTACCCGAAGAAATGATGAATCCTTTTTAAACAGTTCAAACAAAACTCCCAATCCGAAAGGTGACCTGAATATATATTGCTTGTCATATC
>JBGTJG010000080.1:0-8145 GCA_041745235.1 Ferruginibacter sp.
TTTATTGAAAGTAGGATTAGCAGCCGTTTCTTTTCTGGCAATTGCTATAGAAGATTCTAAATCTGAATTTCCTTCCCATGGCGTATAATCTGCTTTAGCTATTTCGTCCCATTTCAATGCATAGGGATTATCTTTTTCGCGAAATTTAAGGTGCTCTAATCGGTCAGGAAGCACCACATCAGGAACCACACCTTTCATCTGAGTGGCATCACCGTTTACTCGGTAGAACTTCTGCAGAGTTATCTTTAGAGAGCCCAAATCATCTGATTTCCGATTTGCAATAAGAATGTTTTCACTCTCCGGGTTCAGCGGGATATTTCTCTGAACAGTTCCTTTACCATAGCTGCTTGTACTGCCTATTACAATTCCTCTTTTATAATCCTGAATAGCTGCAGCAAAAATCTCCGAAGCAGAAGCACTCGTTTCATCCACTAATACTGCTATGGGGCCGGAATATTGTACCGCTCTGTCTCTGTCTCTTAATATGCCCGGTTTATCGTCCCGTCCTTTTACCTGAACAACGGGGCCCTCCGGGATAAAAAGGCCTACCATCTGCACTACATCATATAAAGACCCGCCGCCGTTGCCTCTCAGGTCAAACATAATACCTTCAACATTTTCAGCTTTTAGCTTTTCAATTTCTTTAGCTACGTCTGCCGCACATCTCCTACCCTTCGGATTTTGGAAATCTGCATAAAATTCCGGAAGAAATATGTACCCAATCTTATGATCGCTGTTTATGATGACGGATTTTACATATGTATCGTCAATGCTGATGTCATCTCTCAACAATGAAACGACTTTTACAGAACCATCGGGTTTCCGCATGGTAAGCCTCACTTCCGAGCCTTTATCAGCACCCCTTATTAATTTTACTGCATCAGTCACAGAATAGCCTGTTACATCAACAGGTTCCAGGCCCCCCTGAGCTATTTTAATTATCTCATCATTTTCTTTGATCTCTCCGCTTTTCCATGCAGGCATACCGCTGATGAGACTGGTAATTTTGATCTTTCCGTCTTCTTCCTTTAGCTGTGCTCCTATGCCATAAAAACTGCCTTTCATTGATTCATTAAAGGAACGCAGATCGATCGGCGCAAAATAATCTGTGTGCGGATCCATAACGCCTGATATGGCATTTACAAATGTGCTGAAGTTCTCATCCCCTGTTTCCCTGCTTTTCTTAGTTGTGAAGAGTCGTTGCATTTGTTTTCTTACAAAGTCCCGCGCTTCTCTTTCCAATGTAGAATCTGCACGAACTTTAAAGTCTTTTTTATCCTTATTTTTAAGGCGTTCTTCCATAAGATCTGCGTACCTCTGTAGGGAATGGTATTTCAGTCGCTTACGCCACATGTCACGCCGATCAGCTTCATTCTTAGGGAAAGCGTTTTTTTCAGGATCCATTTTAATAGATTCGTTGATGGAGAAATCGAAAGGTTTAGCGAGTATCGGGTTGAAAAGCTGAGACACTTCATTTTGTCTTTTCAGATACAGATTATTGATTTCAAAAAAAGACTCCAGGTCGTCACCGTGAATTTCATTGTCTATCCTGTCCTCGTATTTTTTTAAGGCATCAAGATCTGATTGAAAAAAAATATTTTTTTCACCGTCAAGATCCTGAACAAACTTTTTAAGTACGGCCTTGCTGAAATCATCATTAATTTTCTTGGGACTATAATGCCCTTCTTCCAGGAGAATTCCAACGTTTCTCAGAATTTTAGAATATCGGATTTTGGGATTTTCCTCATCAAACTCTGACCCGCCCATAGATTTCAACCCAATAAAAAGGCCTGCTCCCAGAAGGACGAACATTACGGGGATAAATTTTTTACTCATCATAAAATCTGCAATTTGTTGCATGACTAAAATTAACGAAAAAAGAAAGTTATGAGATTATCAAAAAGGTCTGACGGTAATAATGTTTAGTTAAAAGGCTGTACAAACCTGTTAGTTTATAAGAAACAAAAAACCCTCCGGAATTACCGAAGGGTTTCTTAAAGCGGGTAATCGAGGGGGCTCGAACCCCCGACCCTCAGAATCACAATCTGATGCTCTAACCAACTGAGCTACGACTACCGTTTTAAATCCGGGTTGCAAAAATATGTAAAAAGAACTTCAGACAGAAGATTTCAGACAGAAGATTTAGACCTTTGTTTGATGCAATTTTCGTTACTACATTGTACACCTGATACTTTACGTCTGATATCTTCTGTCTAATGTCTGATATCTTATGTCTATTTGTGGCTATTTTTGCGACACATAACTAACTGAATGAAAAATTTTGATTTTAAAAGATTAGTTCCCCATTTGATCGCTGTAGCAATCTTTTTACTGGTGACGGTAATATTTTGTAAACCAGCACTGGAAAGCGGTGTTGTACTAAAACAATCTGATATCAGCAGCTGGCAGGGAATGAGCAAACAATCATTCGATTACAAAGAAAAAAACGGTCATTTTCCTTTGTGGGTAGCTAGTATGTTCAGCGGAATGCCGGCATATCAAATTGCGTTGGAAGGGCATTGGTCTCCTTTAGTTTTAA
This sequence comes from Ferruginibacter sp., assembly GCA_041745235.1. GTDB lineage: Bacteria > Bacteroidota > Bacteroidia > Chitinophagales > Chitinophagaceae > Ferruginibacter. Next base: position 2,540 of record JBGTJG010000080.1, read on the forward strand.
TCGATCAGGCATTTCAGTTATGGTTGCCGAAACCACTGAACTTTTTCTTTTTGGCATGCATCAGTTTTTATTTTTTGTGCATGTGCATGCGCATAAAACCTTATGCAGCCATAGCAGGTGCATTAGGCTTTGCTTTCTGTACATACTCCCCTATTATAATCACTGCCGGCCACGATACCAAAATGCTTGCGCTTGCATACTCTCCGGCCCTTATAGGCGCAGTCATTTTAATTTGGCGAAAGAAATACCTCACCGGATTCGTTTTAGCCGCGCTGTTTACATCATTACAAATATCGCAGGGGCATCAGCAGATATCCTATTATCTGTTTATTGTTCTGAGTATAATGGTAATGTTCTTTATCGGCAGAGCCATCCTTTCTAAACAAACTGCGGGATTGCTTAAAAGCATCGGTGTTATTACTGCAGCAGCAATTCTGGGCGTAGCAACTGTAGCGGCAGGAATTTTCCCTACGTATGATTATGCCAAGTACAGCAAACGCGGCGGGCAGCTTGTAATGGATGAAAGCAATAAGAAGAATGATAAGGTAGAAGGCGGCAAAACCACGGGTCTAAGTAAAGAATACGCGTTTCAATGGAGCTACGGAAAAGCAGAAACGATGACGCTTATGTTTCCCGGTGTAATGGGCTACGGCTCGTATTATTCTGTAAGAGACGGAGAAAGCTATATGTTTCCTCAACTAAAAGAGGATGCTAAGGTGGTAAGTTTTATGACAGAGCAATTTCCGCAAGCACCTGCTGATCAGATCGCACAACAAATGAGCCAGTCACTTTATTGGGGTGATCAGCCATTTACTAATGGCCCCGTTTATCTCGGAGCAGTAATTTGTTTCCTATTTCTCTTCGGCATGTTTTACCCGGATAATGAGCACAAATGGTGGATCCTTACTGCTACGGTCTTAAGTATTTTATTGGCTTGGGGGAGCCATTTTGATGCGTTTAATACTTTCATATTTAATAATCTGCCCTTATACAATAAATTCAGGGTGCCTACTATGGCTTTAATAATCCCGCAGGTTTTAGTGCCCGTATTAGCAGCGCTTACGCTGAATAAACTGATCACCGATACCGATTCTGCAGAAGCATGGAAAAAATTAAAACAGGGAGCAATTGCAACAGGGGTAGTTTTCATCATTGCCTTCGGATTCTATACCACAGCCGATTTTGGCAGTGAGAACCGCAACAGGACTGCAGCATTTAATAAATTATTGGAAGCAAAACCAGCTGATTTTCAAAACCAATATGCATCGCTCAATGAACAGTATAAAGGAGAGCGGGATAACAGGGTTTATGAAGACTGGGTATTTCAATTGCAGCAAAATCCTGATGCGGCTAAAGTTGCACGGGGCATTGTAACGGAATTGAAAAAAGACCGCGCCGGCTTAATGCTGAAAGATATTTTACGTTCACTTCTTTATGTTCTCATTACATTAATACTGATCGGACTTTATATCAAAAAGAAACTGAAGGCCACGGTAATGCTTGCGGGTGTTGCATTAGCTGCTGCGATTGATCTGTTGTCTATAGGATCAAATTATCTCAATGCAAAAAGCTTTGACAATAAAGAAAATTACGAAAGCGCAGAATTTCCGCTTACCAATGCGGACAGGCAGATTTTAGAAGACAAAGATCCTCATTACCGGGTTTTCAATGCAAGCTCACGCAGCCCTTTTGAAGATTCAAAAACTTCTTACTATCACAAGTCTATCGGTGGCTACCATGCAGCCAAAATGGGAATATATGATGACCTTACAAGCAACCAGTTAAGCGGGCAACCGAACCCGGGTGTTATCAATATGCTTAATGCAAAATGGATCATTACCGGCGAAGGCAATAAGGTAGCAGCAGTTCAAAATCCCGGAGCTTTAGGAAATGTATGGTTTGTAAAAGGTGTACAATTTGTAAACGGCCCGGTTGCTGAAATGAAAGCACTTACCGGATTGAATACGCGAGACAGTGCTGTAGTTGATGAATCTTTTAAGTCTGCTGTTACACCGTTCTCTCCTGCTGACAGTTCAGCAACAATTCGGATGACGAAGTTTGACAATGATGCCATCAGTTATGAAAGTAATTCCGGCAGTAACAATCTCGCAGTGTTCAGTGAAATATATTACAAGGATTGGAAAGCATATATTGACGGAAAACCTGCAGCTCATTTCAAGGTCAATTATGTGTTACGGGCTATGGTAGTGCCTGCCGGCAAACACAACATTGAATTTAAATTTGAACCTGCTATATTTTTTCTCAGTAATACGATCGGTGCGATTGCTTCATGGTTGCTTGTTGTGCTTATAATTGTGGCTCTTTTTGCAGAATGGCGCAAAAGAAAAACCTGGCAATCTGATACATTGCCTCAAAAGAATATTTAATCAGGAAAATATTCTTTTGAATAAGAAAACACAAATAGCATTACTGGCGCCTTACAATGTTTACCCCGCTCAAACCGGTGGCAAGAAATTCATTGCACTGTTTTACGAATACCTGTGCAGGATTGACCCGGTTTATTTCATTTCTGTCCCGGAGAATGAGATGCCTTCGCAGGTAAAAAGTTCCTTTCACGGAATCCTTGGGAGCAAAAAGCTGAGGTATGCTAATCCATTCCTTTTTTTCCGTTTACAAAAGCTAATAAAAGAAAAAGAAATAACTGACCTGATAATTGTGCATCCTTATTACGGCTGGTTGGCTTGGCTGCTAAAAAAAGTTACAGGTGTACGCCTTTCTATTTTGTCACATAACATTGAATCGATCCGCTTTAAAAGTATGGGGAAACCGTGGTGGCGCGGTATGTGGCTGTATGAAAAAAATGTACATCGCATAATTGATCATAATTTTTTTGTCACCGAAGAAGACATGTCATTTGCAATAGAAAATTATTCCCTTTCCCCGGATAAATGCCATGTGATCACCTACGGCATAGAATGGCAGCAACAACCGACCATTGCAGAAAAGCGGCTGGCAGCTGAATATCTCCGAAAGCAGCACGATATAAAACAAAACGAAAAGATCCTGTTTTTCAACGGCAGCCTTAATTATTTGCCGAACATTGAAGCGGTAAATTTTATTTTAGAACACATCAACCCTGCTTTGCTTAAAACTGCCGGCTTTCTTTATAAAATCATCATTTGCGGGAAAGGCTTGCCCCCGGCCTTCGGAGAATTAAAAGCCTATCGTGAGAGGAATATTATTTATGGGGGTTTTGTAGAGGATATAAATATTTATTTCAAAGGCGCAGATCTGTTTTTGAATCCGGTCATTTCCGGCGGCGGCATCAAAACCAAACTTGTAGAAGCGATCGGAAACGGCCTTACAGCAGTGAGCAGTAAAACAGGCGCTTTTGGTGTTTCACCGGCAATTGCAGGAAATAAAATCTCAATTGTTGAGGATCATGATTGGCAAGGATTTGTGCATGCAATAAAACATGCTGATACAGAGTCAGACACCGCACCTGCTTTTTTTAATCATTTTTATTGGGGTAATATTGCGAAAAAGGCCGCAGGCATCATTACAAAAGGCAAATGAAAGTTTTAATTACGGGTATATCAGGATTTGCAGCAAGGCATTTTTTAAATTATCTGAATGATACAGAACCGGGCAGTGAAGTTGCAGGCATCTACAATGAAAATATTCCTGAATTTGATAAAGCACACCTCCCCTCACTGAACATAAGTTTACATAAAGCGAATCTGCTTGATAAAAATATCCTTGAAGGCATCATACAAAAATTTGCTCCTGAATACATCTTGCATCTGGCCGGCCGCAGCAGCGTAGCTGACAGTTGGAAAAATCCGGCAGCTTCTGTGATGGACAATACAAACTTCTTTCTGAATATAGCAGAAATAGTAAGGACCAATAATTTAAAATGCAGGATATTATCTGTGGGCTCCACTGAAGAATACGGAAATGCAAATGCGGGATTACCACTGAAAGAAACGGATTGTCCGGAACCGGCAAGCCCTTATGGTGTTGCACGGGTGCTTCAGCAAAAGCTTGTAGCCATTTATGCAAACAGTTATAATGTTGATATCGTACATACCAGATCTTTTAACCACATCGGGCCGTATCAAAAATCTGACTATGTAATTGCATCTTTTGCGACACAAATAGTGCAACAGTCAAAAGAAAATAAGGAAAGGATTGAACTGAAGACGGGTGATGTAAATGTAATACGCGATTTCAGCGATGTAAGGGATGTAGTAAGGGCTTATTATTTGTTATTGCTCAAAGGTAAAAAGGGACAAACTTATAATGTCTGCTCCGGTCAGGGATATGTACTGAAGGACATAATAGCAATGCTCTCAAATAAGATCGGGAAACCGGTATTTCACAGTGTGGATGAAAAGAATTTTCGTCCTTCTGAAAACAAGGTTATTGTAGGTTCATATGAGAAGCTGAAAAACGAGACGGGTTGGCAGCCGCTTATCAGTATTCAGGATAGCCTGGATGATATCATCGCTTACTGGCAGCAATACTAAAGCACTTTATAAAAGAAAGGTTTATTTACAATGATCGGTCGAATAAATTTCGTCAACCCGACCATATTTCTGCCAAATCCAACAGCTTGTTTTAAAGTGTAATTTTTGTTAACTCCCGAGAAGATAGATTCTATCACAGCACCTGAAAAAAATACAGGAATCGTTATAAAATAAATCATCAGATCGAACAGAAACCATAACAGACCGAATTGTTTCCGGATACGAACAAAATTACTCAGCATGATCTGAAGGCCTTTCCTGTCAAATAAATTCAAATAACCTTTCCCTGCCGAACCGAACGCATTATTAGCACTCTCCCCCTGCAGATGAATTACATTCAGTTGGCCGAAAATACAAAGCTTTCCGGTTTTTTTTATGCGGTTGCACCATTCAGCTTCTTCGGCATACAGAAAAAAATCTTCATCCAGTAAACCGGCTTTTTCAATAGCCTTCTTTTTAACCATAAGGAAAGCTCCGTTTATCCAGTCAACTTCTATGGTATCGGTAGCCTCCTGTATGCTTGGTCTTTTCACTTTAGCAATATCTGCTATTCCCTTCAAAAATTTTCCGGTATAAGGCAATGGCAAAAGGTAATTAAGGCCGCCTTTCATCGCAAAATTTCCTGAACTCTGCGGGGTCTTATCAGGATTAAGCAGCTGAACACCTGCAGCTGAAAAGACAGAATTCCGCAACATTTCATCACATTTATTTATTGCATTATCAATATTTATGGTGTCGGAATTAAGCAGAAGGATATTTTCGCCGCGGGCTAATCGGATACCTGCATTATTTGCGCGGGCAAAGCCCGCATTGTAACCCATTTGATGAAAGATCACATCGGGGTAAATTTCTTTAAGCTTTTGTTCAATATTGTCGGTAGAATTATTATCCGCGACAATAATTTCTACATCCGCCATCTCATACTTGTAAACAGATGTAAGGCAATCGAGAACGAGCTGCGTTGTTTTATAATTTACAATAATGATGGATAATCTCATGCAGATGGGCCTAAAGAATTCCAAACTTAAAGTTTTAATGTTATTTTTGGCGCTTTATAGAAATAATATATGAAGACAGCTTTAATTACAGGTATTACCGGACAGGACGGGGCATATT
>JBGTJG010000081.1:0-13874 GCA_041745235.1 Ferruginibacter sp.
TTCTCTATCAAAAAAGTATAGTATTTCAGATGTAGGCTTAAGGAAAGCCTGCCTAAGAATGAATATACCCGTTCCTGTAAGCGGTCATTGGCAACAGGTTAAGTTCGGTAAGAAGTTCAAAAAGCCCTCTTTGACAGGCGATGAAAAAGAACATAAAGAAATCACCTTAGCACTCAGAGATCCTAATGCCCAAAAAAAGATCACTATCCAATCTGTTTTACCGAAGCTCAAGAATGATATTGAACAAAATGATAAATTAAACCTTATTGTTCCTGAAAAATTGTCCAAACCTGATCAGCTCATCATTGTTGCTCGTCAAAGCCTCAAAAATCATAGGTATCCTAACAATGGGCTTGTTAATACGCAGACAGGTGAGCTGGATATAAAAGTGACAAAAGCAAATATTCCCCGAGCATTAAGATTCATGGATACTCTTATCAAAGCCATTCGTACTGCGGGTTATAAAATATCAATAGAAAAGCAATTTACATCCTCTCCTGATCAGTTTACATATGTTATTATTCATAATGAAAAAATAAAACTGGGGCTGAGAGAAAAAACAAAACGAGTTCTTCGGGTAGAGGAGAAAAGTTGGAATAGTTATGATTATATTCCTACAGGGATTTTATGCCTTAAAACAGGCAATTACAATGAGAAAGAATGGCTGGATGGTAAAAAGGTATTGGAGGAACAAATATCATCAATATTAGCCTGGCTGGAGGCTAAAAGCAATGAAATGCATGAACACACAATTTATTGGAAAAATCAAAGGGAAATCCAACGCCTGGAAGAGGAAAAAAAACTTGCTTACCAAGAACTGAGGGAAAAGGAGCTGAAGAATTTCAACGATATGTTACACAATGCTTCCCGTTGGCAGCAAACTAACAACCTCCGGAATTATATTGATGCCATGGAAGCAAATGCAAAAGAGAGAGGCGACATTACTGAAGAAATTCTGAATTGGTTGGCGTGGGCCCGCAACAAAGCAGATTGGTATGACCCATTTATTGGAAGTACCGACGAATTTCTAAACGATGTGAATCCGAATCAAATATGAAGACTAATTAACCCAAAACTGATAGAAGATAACGGCTATTTAAATTTCCTTAAAGGATGCATCCTCCCAAAATCTAACCTAGCCGATTCTTTAAGGGGAATTGAAAATCAAGAATTTGCTTTAAATCTTCCATAATTGTTTTCGAGTCCATAGCTACCGGGCATACAAAGCCTGATCCTGTCAGAAGGATCGGGCTTTTAATTTTACAATTTAAACCGGCATAATTTTTCTTCATAAGTTGATATGAAAGAAAAAATAACCACTCCACCCGATAATAATTCAAAAGAAAAAGTAGCTGACCTGAAGAAACAAACTACTACTGACGAGAGCGTAAAAAAAGGTTACAACGAAAAAAATCCCACTCAACCGCAAGGTGCTTTTAAGCCTGATTCATCTGAGGCCTCTTCTTAAAACTTATAAAATATTCTCTTCCGGCGAATATGTAAAATTTTAAAATCCTTCAACCGATTTTAACGGCTAATCAATTTAGGTAACATGCTGGCTTGCCTTACAAATTTGGTATGTATAAGCAAAAATACTTAGGGTAATCACTCCTTCCTGTTAGGGTTTTAAGTACTTCTACGTGCGTAAAAAAAAGAGTTATCATTTGTCAGATTGTTTAACACACTTGTGTGCTCAATAAGTATTTAGTAAGGTATTTTTATCGACATATAAGAAATATTCAGCCGTAAACTTTAAGAGCGAATCATAATTAAGTTTTATATCACGGCTGAAATTTTTCGCGAGTTCTAATCCACCTTACCATGAAAAAACTTATACAATTATCCCTCCTTTCGTTTTGCTTTTTATTATTTTCTCCGTTGATGGCCCAGGTCACTACTACGAGCTGGACCGGTACCTCCAATACTTCATGGACAAACTCTTTAAATTGGACCGCAGGGGTTCCTACAGGCACAGTAAATGCTGTTTTAGGCGATGCAAGCTTTACAGGTAACAATCAGCCCGCTATTTCTGCAAACGCGGCATGTCTGAACCTTACCTTAGGCGGAACAAAAGCAACCACCCTTTCGAATTCAAAAGCGCTCACCATTTCCGGAAATCTGGTTATTAATACGGGCAGTACATTAGATCATGGAAAAGGAGGCATAAATATCTCCGGCAACTGGACAAATAATGGCTCCTATTCAGTGGCTTCCCTCTCTTTAACTACTTTTAAAGGATCTGCTCAAACAATAGGGGGAACCTCTGCATCCGGGTTCAGGAAAGTAACGATAAATGCCGGGACCATAGTTACCTTCATTACTAATATAAGTGCGTCAAGTACTTTTAGTTTATACGGAACACTGATTCCTGCAGAAACAATTAATCCTGTTTTATCCGGCAGCCAGGGGTCACTCAGTGTATATTCCGGCGCAACTTTAAAAATAAATGCACCTACTTTTGCGGGAAATTATACTATCCCAACAGGTCTGGCGGGGGGTAGTATTTTTGAGTATTCGTCATCAGTTACTTCTCAAACTATTATTTCCGCTACATATTCTACCTTAACAATAAGCGGTGGAACTACAAAAACCTTAGCAGGTAATATTACGCTCTCGGCAGCACTGAGTTCTCACGGCAATATTTTTGTAAATTCGGGTACACTGGATATGAGCCTCTTCACTGCCAACCGTGCAACGACCACAGTCGGTGGCTCGCTGATACTGGCCGTTTTAACCACTTTAAAAATTGCGGGGCTTACAACGAGTTTTTTTCCGGCCAACTTCAACAGTGTTTCTCTTGCTTTGAGCAGTAATGTAGAATATAATGGCGGAAGCGGAACTCAAATCGTTTCCTCTCAGAGTTACGGTAATCTTATATTGAACGGTACTGCAGGCACTTCGGCCCGCACAATGCCTGCGCAAGCAACCATAAACGGTAATTTGGTAAGCAAAGTATCGGGGGGCACAGCACTAACTTATACAGCTACCGGAAACATAACAGTAAGCGGTAATGACAGTATTGGTACCTCTACTACTTTTAACGGGGGAAGCAGTGGGTATACATGCTTAATAAACGGTAATTTATATAATAACGGAACTATTACAGGCAATACGAACAGCACAATAACAATGGGAGGGGCGGGTTTCCTGCTTAGCGGATCCGGCACCAATAATTTTAATAATTTTATTGTAAATGCTTCGGGCATCACAGCTAATACTAATCCGATCAATGTAAGCGGTAACTTATCTTTGGGGGTAGGATCAGCATCCTTTATGCAGGCTTCCGGCGGTATTTTAAATATGACGGGCAGCTCCGGACAAATCATTGGAAATAATTTTACATTCGCTAATTTGAATGTTGCAACAGGCGCCTCCGTTTCTACTGTTGCAGATTTTACTGTAGCAGGAAATTTCAGTACAACCGGTACGGGTGCGTTTTCCGCTACAGCAGGAACAATTACAATATCCGGAATTAGCAGAACAATTGCTACAGGCGGTTTAACCACTTTTAATTCTCTGGTAGCTGCTACGGGCGGTTCAGTTAGTACCTCTTCCAACTTTACGGTAAACTCTATGCTTATTGTACAGGGGAGTTTCACTGCATCTGCCGGCGTAGCTACATTTGGCGGAGTGCCCTCCTCTTTAAGCGGAACTGCTAATTTGTTCGATGTTACTGTACCTTTTGCTAAAACCCTTCAGCTGAATAATAATGCGATACTTGGTGTAGGGGGTACATTTACAACCATAGGTACCCTGAACACTTCAGGTTCGCCAACGAATACTGTTATTTATAACGGGGTTACCGCTACACAAACAATTGCCGGGCTGAGTTATAATAATTTAACCGTTGCCAACGGAAATACCAAGAATGCTGCAGCCGTAATTAACGTGGCCGGGGATTTTACTTTAAACAGTTCAACCACCTTTAACGCAGGTACATTTTCCCATATCATACAAAAAAATTTTACCAATAACGGCACTTTTGATGCCGGTACGGGTGCAGCCTCGATTACATTTAGCGGAACAAATAATGCTATTATCAGCGGTGCAACAACTTTTAATACCATTACAGTTGATAAAACTTCGGCTACTGCAGTAATTACCCTGGTAAATAATGTAAGTGCTGCAACTGTAAATATAACATCCGGTAATATTTCTACAGGCATTAATACCCTTTCTATAACATCTACGCGTACAGGTTCAGGACTGATAACGGGTACAGTTACCCGCACACATGCTTTCGTTTCCGGTACTCCTTATGCTTTTGAGGGGCCGAATAACCTGATCACATTTACAGGCTCACCTACGTCAGTAACGGAGAAAATCACTACGGGAAGTATTTCCGACTTTCCATTCGGTGGTGCAATAAACCGGGTTTATGATATTACATCTGTTAGCGGAACATATACTTCAGCCACTTTAAGGCTGCATTATGAAGATGTGGAGTTGAACGGAAACAACGAAGCTACCATGGCTTTGTGGCATTATAACGGATCTGCCTGGAGTACATCCGGGCAAACTTCTAATGACGCAACAAATAATTATGTAGAACTGACAGGCATTACTGCACTTACAAATCGGTGGACATTATCTGATAATAACAGTGTAATAAGCTGGAAAGGCACAACCAGTACAGATTGGTTTACCGGCAGTAACTGGACAGGGGGTATTTCTCCCCTCTCTACAAATATCGTAGCTGTAGGAGATGAAAATTTTACGGGGAATTTTCAACCAATTATAAACAGCAGTGCAGTTGCAAAAAGTATCGCATTTGAAAGCTTAAAAGCATCTACGCTTACTTTGACAACAGGGGGATCTCTGACAGTTAGCGGTAATATTTCCGGCGAATGGACTGTAAACAGGGAACATAATATTATTACCAATGCTCAAAACTTAACTGTAAACGGCGATTTCACACTAAGTGACGGTAATACAGGCCACTTAATTAACCTTACAATCGGTACAGGTACAGTAGCTGTTGCAGGCTCCTTTACGCAAACAGGCGGGGCTTCAGTTGCATTTGCGGGGGCAGGTAACCTTAACATCGGGAATAATTTTAATTATGTAAGCGGTGTGTTTACAGCCGGTTCCGGAACGCTGACCTATAATGGAACAAATGCCCAAACAGTTGCTGCGGTAACGTATAATAACCTGGTTGTGAATAAAGCAACGGGAATAGCTTCTATTAACAACACAACTATCGGCGGAAACCTTACTGCTGCGGCAGGCGAACTTGATGTAAATGCTGCTACGACAGTCACAGGAAATGTAATAATAGGGGCATCCGGCAAATTAGTAAAAACCACTTCCGATATACTTTATGTAGGTGGCAACTGGACTAACAACGGTATATTCTCTGTTGCTACAGGATCGGTAATATTTAACGGCAGCGGCACCCAAACTTTGACGGGGGCCACATCTTTTAATAATTTAGTAGTTACCAAGACAACAGGATCTTCACTTGTTTTAGCAGCGAATGTTAGTGTGAACAATGATCTTATTGTGAATTCCGGCATTCTGGACATTAATACATTTACTGCCAACCGGGCAGCATCGGGTGGTACATTTACCCTTGCCAATGATGCCTCATTATATGTAAGCGGTGCCAATAACTTCCCGTCTAATTACATTACGTATGCTATGGATACTGCAGCCTCCGGGAATTCCAGCACAGTATTATACAACGGAAGTGTAGCACAATCTGTGGCTGCAGTGAGTTATGGCAATCTCTCCTTCAGCGGGGCAGGTACAAAAACATTTACAGCGAACGGCAATACAACCGTAAAAGGAAATTTTAATGTGAATGCAAGTTCTACAGTTGATGCTTCTTCGAATGTAATAACGCTTTGGGGCAATTGGGTGAACAGCGGAACATTTACGCCCTCTACGAGTACGATTTTATTTTACGGTGTGGCTAAAACTACATCCGGCAATACTACTTTTTATAAAAGCTCCTTCTATGGCAGGTATACAAATCTTGGGTTCAATTTAACCTTCATTTTTGATGTGCGGGTAATAACAGGCGGAACTTTTAATGCAGGAAGCGGCCTGATAACAATTTCAGGTGATTACACTAATAATGGTACAAATACCAGTACCGGGACAATAACTTTCAGCGGAACTGTATTGCAGACCATTAGGGTACAGAATGCTTTAGTTTCTTCAGCTGCAGGAATAGTGAATTTTAACGGTACAATAGCACCGGTACTAAATTCCAACACCAATACCAATTTCGCTACAGTTAATATTAATAATTCAGCAGGCATTTCTCCGTCATTGCCCTGGAGTGTATTTGTAGCTTTAAATGTTGCATCTAATTCTTCCTGGAACGGCGGAGCTTTTGCGCATAATTTCTATGGTAGTTTCACAAATAACGGCACAGTAACAAGCAGCGGAACTTTAAACTTTACACCCACAACTGCGCAGGCTCTTAAATTTGCGGGAACATCTTTTACAAGTACAGGGAGTGTAGTGATCAGCGGAAGAGCATCTGTAACTACGACCGGCTCAGTTCCTACTTTTGCAGATATCACCATAGCAAACAGCACCGGAGTATCTCCCGGTACAGACTGGAACATTACCGGAAGTTTTATTACCAGGGATACAGCGATTTTTAATGCCGGCAGTAATACCTATACCGTAGCCGGGAATGTAAACAGTTCCGGTACGCTGAACCCCGGCACTTCGGTATTCAACATGACCGGCACTACAGGCGGGTCAATTAACGGCAGTAATAACACGTCATTCTATGACCTTACACTCGCAAGCGGAGCTAATATTGTTGCGGAGACTGATTTTAATATAAGCAGAAACCTTACAACTACGGGAAACTTCAGCGCAGCCTTCAGTACGGGTGTGATAAATTTTACGGGAGGTATGGCAGCTGTGATTAGCGGTACGGGTACGAGACTTCCTCAATTTAATATTGAAAAAAGCAGCGGGGTTACCGTGACATTAAGCAGGAATATAGATTCTCTCCAGATCATGATTATAACAAGCGGAATCCTGGATGCAGGGACTTATGTTATCACTCAGGACCCAACGGCTTTATCGGTTAATACAATGCAAATGTATTCCGGGGGAACTTTCAGGACAGGAGGAGTTTTCCCTGCGCTATCTCTTTATACATTAGACAGTTTAAGCACTGTGGAGTATTACAGCGGTTCAGCCCAAACTATTAAAAGCCTCTCAACCTTCGTAACAGATACAGACGGAGGTTCTGCATACGGGAACCTCACAGTTTCCGGAGCAGGCACTAAAACAGCAAACGGTCCTCTTAATATCAGAAACAATTTTGCCCTCACTACTGCTACAGTGTTATTCAACAATTTCGCTGATACTTTAGGAGGTAACTGGAATATGTCAAGCGGAATATTTACCCCCGGCTCCGGATTATTAGTTTTTAACGGTGGTGCCAATCAGACTGTTTTAACTACGGGCGCCTTCAGTAATTTAAAAATTAATAAGCCTGCAGGTTACGTTTCACTTTTAAGCAATATGGCAGCAAGCGGTTCAGTTACATTCACATCCGGTAAAATTTACACAAACGCATTTTCGTTCTCTGTCACTTCTGCCGGTGGTGCTGTAACAGGTGCTGCCCAAGCTACCGGCTGGGTAAATGGAAATCTTTTAAAGGTCATAGGAACGGGCGCCGTCTCGAAAACCTATGAGGTAGGTGGCGCATTGAATTATTCACCCATAGGTATAAACTTTGCAAATGTTACTACAGGCGGCAATCTTACAGGAAAAGCAACTGCAACTGAACACCCGCAGATCTTAAACTCCGGTTTAGATTCTTCAAAATCAGTGAATCGTTATTTTACGCTTACTAATTCAGGAATTGTATTTAGCACTGCGAGTGCCACACTCAACTGGGTTTCAGCAGATGTGGATCCGGGTGCTAATACTGCTTCATTTATAGCAAGCAGGTATACCGGTTCTTCCTGGTCAATGCCTACTGTCAGTTCACCTCAGGCTACTTCTATCCAAGTTACAGGTTTAACATCCTTCGGGGATCTTGCTATAGGTGAAAGAGGCGCTAAAGCATGGACCGGACTTATAAGCAGTTCATGGAATACGGATGGTAACTGGAATCCCACGGTTATTCCTGCTGTTAATGAGGACGTCTTAATACCTATCGGAAGTACGGTAAATATAGATGTGCCAGTGACTACAAATAATCTCACCGTTAGCAATACCGGTGTTGTGGTAACTATTTCCTCAGGAAACACATTGACCGTAAACGGTAACTTATACCTGGCAAACGGTATAATGAATATCAATGGGCAGACGCTTACTTTAAACGGAACATTCAACGGCAGTTCATCAAATTCCATTAGGGGTTCTAAAACCTCTGCCCTTATCATCGGTTCAGGATTCACTACCCCTTCCACTTCTTTGTTCTTTGATCAAACAGCTGCTACTTTTAATAATTACCTTAAAACTTTTACTGTAAATAAAACTGTTACTGTAGGTAACGCTTTAAATATATCAGCTGATGCAAATTCCAATGCAGGCACTATCAGTTTAGCTTCCGGAGCTACGCTGAATACGGGCGGGTTTATTACCCTTAAGTCTGACAATCTTGGGACTGCCCGGATCGGTTCTCTCCCGGTGGATGGCAGTGGCATAGCTACAGCCTTTATTTCGGGAGATGTAACCATTGAGCGGTATATACCTTCAAGAAGAACATGGCGTTTATTAAGTGTGCCTATACGATCTGCAAATGCACCTACCCTAAACGCATCATGGCAGGAAGGAACTACTTCTGCATCTGTTACACCAAATCCGAACCCCGGTTTTGGTACACATATAACAGGCGGCACTGTTGCTAACGGATTTGACCAGGGCTTAACTTTGAATTCATCAATCAAATACTATGACACTGCTTTGGCATTATTGAAAAATCTTCCTAATACCAATATTCCCATCACAAATTATCCGGGTTATTTTATGTTTGTGAGAGGTGACAGAAGTATAAGCCTGGCAGCAGGCAGCTCTGCACCACCTACGAATACTGTTCTCAGAATGAAAGGGCAGGTTAATACCGGCCGGGTATCGAATATTGTATTAAAGGGCAGAAAGGGGAATACACTTATTGCAAATCCTTATCCTTCTCCTATTGATTTCGGCACGCTTACCAGATCCAATGTCGCTAATGTAATATATATATGGGATCCGAAGCTTGCGGGTAATTATGCAATCGGCGGGTACGTAACAGGAACATATAACACCAATACCTCCTCTTACGTGTTCACAGGCTCTGTGAGCCCGGTTAGCCAATATATTCCGAGCGGTGAATCTTTTTATGTTGTTTCTTCTGATACTTCACTACCGGGAAGTATTACGATAAATGAAACCGATAAAACTACTCAGGGGAGTGACCAGGTATTTGGGCGTACTGCTCTGGACGGTGCCTCTGTAAGGGTCAATATCCTGAGTGTAAATGCCGACAGCAGCACAACCCTCGATGACGGATTATTAGTCTTATACAATGATGATAATACTAATAATGTAACGGCTGAAGATGCTAAGAAGCTCTCCAATAGCGGAGAAAATATTTCACTTATTAACTCCGGCAGCTTACTAAGCATTGAACAGAGAAAAACCTTTACAACGAATGATACCCTTCGCATAAACTGCGGCCAGCTCAGGAAGATCACATACCGCTTCAATATTACACTGGATGGTTTAAATACAAACGGTTTAACAGCCCTTTTAAAAGATAATTATGCTGCGCAAACTAATAATACCGTTCTCGCACCAAGCGGAAATACTTCCGTTGACTTTATTGTAAATACAGATCCGCTTTCATTTGCATCAGACAGGTTTAGTATTGTATTCATAACTGCGCAGGTATTACCGGTCACTTATACTTCGGTGAGTGCTTACCGCCTTCAAAAAGATATCATCGTAAAATGGAAAACAGAAAATGAAATTAATATGTCATCTTATGATGTGGAAACATCAACAGATGGTGTGCATTTTACAACCGTTACCAATATAATTGCACATACCCAACCGGGCATTCCTTATTCCGGGACAAATAGTAACCCCGGGCCCGGTGTTCATTTTTATCGCATAAAAGGCATTGGAAATGACGGCAATAAAATATACAGTTCCATTGTAAAGGTTGCCCCAATCGATAATGAAACTTCTGAAATAAAAGTTTATGATAGCAGGAGCAGCAGTTCTCTTACTTTGATATTAGCAGGACTAATAAAAGGTAATTACAATGTGACATTGTATGATATGACGGGACGTCTGTTGCAAAATTATCCTGTTATCTATACAGGAGGAACAGATTTATACAATATCCCGTCACGGAATTATCCCGCAGGTGCTTATCAGGTAAAAATAACTTCTGCGAAAAATAATTATTCAGCATCATTCATCAAATACTAAGTAATAAGGTTACTGTTTATTTAAAATATAAACAGTAACCTTATTTTACCCCGGCCGATTGGATCACTATTTTTTTATCCTGGGAACCCATCGGATTTCGGGAGCATTTAAAAGATGCGCCGCGAATCTGGAGAGTGCAAATAAATGATCGCTTAATCTGTTGAGGTATTTAATTACTAACGGATCTACGAACACATTTTCTTCCTGCATAAGCACACATATCCGCTCTGCACGTCTGCAAACACAACGTGCAATGTGTAATGTAGATACCGCCGGATGCCCGCCCGGAAGTATAAATGCTTTCATTTCCGGTAATACGGCCATCATCCTGTCTATCTCTGTTTCCAGAAAGAAAATATCTCCTTCAGTAAGATCCGGCATTTTCATCTGCGGTTCTTTGTCCGGATCGCAGGCTAAAGAAGAACCTATCGTGAACAACCGATCCTGAATCTCTTTTAACACCTGATTAGAATGCATATCTGTGATGAGGTCATTACATAATCCTATGTAAGAATTCAGCTCATCTACCGTACCATAGCTTTCTATGCGTATATGGCTTTTTAAAACCTTGGTACCGCCTATAAGGCTTGTCTTACCTAAGTCTCCCGTCTTTGTATAAATTTTAAATGCCATGATAATATTTTAGTCAAAAACTTCCTGCTTTATATTTTGCCTGTCACTTTCAACCAGCCCATCCCGGAGCCTGATTACACGTCGTGCGAAGCCCGCAATGTCTTCTTCATGCGTAACCAGTACAATAGTGTTGCCTTCGTTGTGGAGCTTATCTAAGATCTCCATTATCTCGTGCGAGGTCTTTGAATCTAAATTACCGGTAGGTTCATCTGCCAGAATAATTGCCGGATTATTTATGAGTGCACGTGCAATAGCTACCCGCTGGCATTGCCCTCCGCTCAATTCATTAGGCTTATGGTGCATCCGGTCCTCTAACTTCACTTTATGCAGTACTGCTTCTGCTCTTTCTATCCTGTCCTTTTTATTTATGCCGGTATATACAAGCGGGAGCGCCACATTTTCCGCTGCGGTAAGCCTCGGTAACAAATTAAATTGCTGAAACACAAATCCGATCTCGGTATTTCTGACTGCAGCCAGGTCATCATCTGCCATACGACTCACATCCTGCCCGTTAAGAATATATCTTCCTCCCGTGGCAGAATCCAGGCAACCCAGAATATTCATCAATGTGGATTTACCGCTGCCGCTCGGGCCCATCAGCGCGACATAGTCATTTTTTGAAATATTCAGTGTGATCCCCTTGAGAACAGGCAACTCCTGTTTACCCAGAAAATAACTTTTTTTGATCTGCTCTAATTGCAGGATAGGCGATGCTTCCATAAAAATGCTGAGATTAGTCAGGCTTTGTGACTGCAGGAATAGTAATCCGCTGTTGATCAGGATTTACAAAAGTCACAAGTCCTTCCGGCAAATTTACAATATTACAAAGACCGGATTTATCTTTTATACAAGCGGTGAATGCCTTAAAAAACCCAAACGGAAAGAGATTTTATTATCTTCACCGCAATATTTCTAAGATGAATGACATGAACTTTCCGGACAAAAAAATAGTAATGGCAGGTATAAGGCCTACAGGTTTTTTGCACCTGGGAAACTATTTCGGCGCCATAAGAAATTTCGTAAAACTGCAGGAAGAATATGAGTGCTACTTTATGATTGCAGACCTGCATTCCCTAACTACACACCCTGATACGAAAGCACTGAAACCGAATGTATACCGTGTTGTTGCGGAAAATATTGCCTGTGGCTTAGACCCTGAAAAGGCTGCATTTTATTGCCAAAGCCATATATATGAAACAGCTGAATTATATCTCTACCTGAATATGCTGGCATACAAAGGCGAGCTGGAAAAAACAGTAACCTTTAAGGATAAAGTTCGGCAAAACCCGGAAAATGTAAATGCAGGCCTCCTGACTTACCCGGTATTGCAGGCGGCAGATATCATCCTGCATCGTGCAAGCTACGTACCTGTAGGAAAAGACCAGGAGCAGCATTTAGAAATGGCCAGAACATTTTCGAACAGGTTTAATCACAGGTATGGAAATGTTTTCCCGGAGCCGCATGCCTTTAATTATAATGAAGAACTCTTAAAAATTCCTTCTTTAGACGGTACCGGAAAGATGAGCAAAAGTGAGAATGAGGCTGCTACTTTATATTTGGCCGATGATGATGATAACATCCGCAAAAAGATCATGAAGGCAAAAACCGATGGCGGGCCCGCTGAAAAAAATTCAGTTAAACCCGATTATATAGAAAATATTTTTTCGCTGATGAATCTGGTAAGTTCTCCTGCATTAGCTGATAAGTATGAAAAGGCTTTTAATGATACAGCTATAAGGTATGGTGATATGAAGAAAGAGCTGGCCGAGGATATGGTAAACTTTATCTCTCCTATAAGACAAAAAGCAAAAGACCTGTTATCTGATGAGAAAAAGTTACAGGAAATTTTACAGCATGGTGCTGAGAAAGCACGTAAAAGTGCGGTTTCTACTATGGAGATAGTACGGGAATCAATGGGATTGAACTATTAATTACCTGATTAATATTTAAAATAAAGGAATAGCATTTCCAGGTTTTTTACCGGACATTTAATTGTAAATTGTCCGAAATTATAGTTCTGAACCGCTCAATATTCTTCGGATGGCCAAAACAAAAAAACCAAAACACATTGCAATAGCAGGGAACATAGGTGCGGGCAAGACAACGCTTACCGAAATGCTCAGCAAACATTACAAATGGATTCCGCAGTTCGAAGATGTAGACCATAATCCATATCTCAATGATTTTTATGAAGACATGCCCAGGTGGAGTTTCAACCTGCAAATATACTTTCTGAACAGCAGGCTCAACCAATTACTTGAAATACAGAGAGGTACCGAAACGGTTATTCAGGACAGGACAATATATGAAGATGCAAATATTTTTGCGCCTAACCTTCATGATATGGGCCTTATGGGCAAAAGGGATTTTGAAAATTATTACAAATTTTTTGAAACGCTGAAGACCATGGTTCAGCCCCCGGATCTTTTAATATACCTGAAAGCATCTGTACCCACACTCGTTTCTCAAATACAAAAAAGAGGAAGGGAGTATGAGGAAAATATCCGGCTGGATTATCTCAAAAAACTGAATGACTATTATAATAACTGGATAGAAACTTACAAGGAAGGAAAACTTCTGATCATTGATGCAGATACTAACAAGTTTGCAGAAAATGAAGAAGATATCGGGAAGATCATCTCCGGGATAGACGCTCAGTTGTTCGGGCTGTTCTGATTCTGAGAAACAAAGTTGTACCGCAAAGACGCTAAGACGCAAAAAATAAAATTAGCGTCTCGCCGTCTTTGCGGTTTATTTTTAAAAACACGGATGAGAATAACAACGGATGAATTACTTTAATTACAACGGTAAAATATTTACGGAAGAGAAACTGACAA
>JBGTJG010000082.1:0-6292 GCA_041745235.1 Ferruginibacter sp.
TTGCGGGTTTGTGGGAATAGCAGTAGGGGTAAGCCCCAACATTTCTTTTTTAGAAGGATCGGGTATTGAAACCGACAGGGGAGTACTGGTTAATGATTTTTTTGAGACCAACACACCAGATGTTTACGCTATCGGCGATTGTGCACAATACAGAAAGCCGTTGCCGGGCCGAAAATCAATTGAGCAGGTATGGTACACGGGCCGTATCCACGGCGAAACATTAGGCCAAACGCTTGCAGGGAAAAAGACAGCTTATAATCCCGGGCCCTGGTTTAATTCTGCCAAGTTTTTTGATATTGAATACCAAACATATGGTAAAGTAGATCCCCGGCCGGGTGAAACAGAAGCATCCTTTTACTGGGAGCATCCAGACGGAAGAATTTGTTTCAGGGCTGTGTATAGTAAAGCGGATGAGAGCGTTGTTGGCTTTAATGCCTTAGGGATGCGGCTCCACCATAATTTATGCGACCGGTGGCTGCAGGAAAGAAGAAATATTAATGAGGTAATGGGGCATCTCTCTCAGTTAAATTTTGATCCTGAGTTTTTCGACAAACATGAAAAATCGATCCTTGCTTCTTACAACCAACAAACAGGGAACAACATACAAGCGGACAGAAAGAAAAAATCTGGTTTTCTACATTGGTAATACATTCTATACAAAGCATCTGTTATGAATAATCAAACTGCAAATAACCCGTCGCTGGCCATTACAGAAGAATCCAAAGAGCAAACGGCATCCCAAAAAGTTGGTGGAATATGTGTTGCGATAGCCATCTTAGCGCTGATTGCAGCGATGTCCGGCGCCGGTAAAGCGTATCCGGGTTTGTTTCTCACATTGATCATGGGTATGTTTACTATAGGGGCGGTTTCTTATGCCTGGCCTTATTTTCAGGGCCCGGCAGGCATTCGCAACAACAATATCATGTTTAAAAGCATGACAAGCAAAGGCACGGTTGCCTGGATCACTGCAATTGTGCTTACCGGTTTTTATATTATCATCTACTGGTTTGCCTGGGCGTTTGATGGCCTCATCAGAATATTTGATCCCCTGAGCCAGTTAATAAGTGGTAAACCTGCTACACAATGGTTCATGTACGGAGCGTTTTATTCACTTGCGGTGATTATTATGGGTGTGCGATTTATTGGCAGATACAGGCACAGCAGGTATCATGTTATCCGCACTTTTTCTGTTATGTTTTTCCAGTTGGTGTTTGCTTTTATGATACCCATGTTTTTACAAAAGCTAAACGAGCCGGAATTTTATTTCTCTTACTTCTGGCCATTGAAATACGATTATCTTTTCCCCTCTACCGTTTATGAATTAACAAGCAACGCCGGCCACACTGGTGTGTTTATGGTATTCTGGACGGCAATGCTGACTTTCATAGCAACACCAATTCTCAGTTATAAGTATGGCAAGCGATGGTACTGCTCCTGGGTATGTGGTTGCGGCGGATTAGCTGAAACTGCCGGCGATCCTTACCGTCATCTTTCCGATAAACGGTTGAAAGCATGGAAAATAGAACGCTGGATGGTGCACAGTGTTCTGGTTTTTATTACGTTAACGACTGCCCTTCTTTGGTTGAATTCTTACTATAAAGGCGGCTTACTTGGTTCCGTATCCGGTGCCTTTGCTCAATGGTATGGCTTCTTTTTCGGAGCTATATTTTCGGGTGTAATCGGTGTTGGATTTTATCCGCTTATGGGGCCAAGGGTCTGGTGCAGGTTCGGCTGTCCGTTAGCCGCTATACTGGGAATTTTTCAAAGGTTTAAATCGAAATTCAGGATAACGACCAACGGCGGACAATGCATTTCCTGCGGCAATTGCTCTACCTATTGTCATATGGGCATCGATGTGCGGTGGTATGCCCAGCGTGGACAAAATATTGTCCGGGCTTCCTGCGTAGGTTGTGGTATCTGCGCTTCTGTTTGCCCCCGCGGTGTTTTAAAACTGGAGAATGGCAAAGAGGAGGGACGCATTAATGATAAGCCCATCTCTATCGGCAATAACAATATTACCGTTAATCTGTAAATATTATCCATACTAAATGACCATCGATGTTAGATTTTGCAGCGAATGTAATGGTAATGTTATATGGTCTGGATCTCTCATTTTATATCCTTTTATAACCTTACTGATGCTCATTTATCTATCACTACACTATCCATCCAGACCGGAAGAGAGTACCGGAATCGGCAAGAAATAAACCTTGTTACAATTTAACTTCTGTATATAAAAAATAGTACGTAGAAATATTGATTGGCACTTTTGCCGCAAGGGATTATCTGTGGGGAAATCACAAATCCAGGTGCCGGAAGATTCTACTGATGAAACAACATGAATAAGCATTTGCCTTACATAAATAACCTGCTGATCTACCTGCTCTTAGGAATCAGCGGATTTTGTTATTACTGGTTATGTTACCAGACCAACAGGCAAAATTTTTTGCAGGTATTTGTGTTGTTTACCGTGCTGTTTGCAGCTTATTATTTTCTGATGAGATCATACGCTGTTTCCCATTTCCGGTTATTGCTTATTGCAGCTATTTTACTCCGGGTGCTGCTTTTGTTTTCTGTTCCTAATCTTTCCGACGATGTATATCGCTTTATCTGGGATGGCAGATTGATGGTGTATAACATCAATCCATACGCTCAGTTGCCATCAGAAGTGATGCAATCAGCACCACTACAAGGAATGACAAAGGAATTATTCGGGCAATTAAATTCTCCTTCATATTATACAATCTATCCGCCCGTGTTGCAGAGCATTTTTTGGCTTACGGCAAAAGCATCCAATAATATTTCCGGCACTATTGTGTGCATGAAAGTGATCATCCTGTTAGCTGAAGCCGGAACAATTTTATTATTGCCTCTTATATTAAAACAGTTGAATAAGCCAAAGCATTTTGCATTATTATACGCGTTAAATCCCTTAATAATTGCGGAACTAACAGGCAACGTTCATTTTGATGCCGTAATGATATTTTTCTTAGTATTGTCATTGTTGCTGCTTTTATATAACCGCATTCACTTATCAGCAGTTGTTTTAGGTTTGAGTATAGCCGCTAAGCTGTTGCCCGTTTTACTTATTCCGCTTATTATAAAAAAGCTGGGGCGCAGCCCGGGTCTTGTATTTTCAGGGATATGCGGGCTGGTCACCACTATTTTGTTTGCTTTTTTTATTGATGAAGCCACCATTATCCATCTGCTGAAAAGCATTAACTTATTCTTTACCAGCTTTGAATTTAATGCCAGCTTGTATTATATTATTCGTGGTGCGGCAAATTTGCTATTGGGTTTAAACGTGATAGCCTTCGCAGGTCCATTCCTTGCGTTAACCGCTATGGCGGTCATCATTTTTGTTTCAAGCCGTAACCGGATAATTTCGGATCAGCATTTTTTTGACAAAGCGCTAATTATCCTTACTGTATGGTATCTGTTTTCCACTATTGTGCATCCCTGGTATATCAGTTTGCCTATGGTGGTTTCCGTTTTTACGTCTTACAGGTATCCGCTGGCCTGGTCATATGTTGTAACGCTGAGTTATTCTGCTTACCAGACAAACCCTGTAAATGAAATTTTGTGGTTGGTTGGTTTGAGTTACATTGTCGTAATAACGTATGCATATCTGGAGCTAAGAAGTAAGCCTAACCTGTTTCGAAAAGCAGCTGTAGTAAACAGCGGCGCCTAAATAGCAGGGATCTTTAAAAAGCCCTGATTTATTCCGATTAGTTAAAATCAATTCACGTAAAGTTCATCAAAATCCCTATTTTAGGCATCGATTAAAAAACTTTCTATGAAGCTTTATCAATTGGCTGTCTGCCTCATCTTTCTTCAATGCTGCAAGCAGACATCAGATGACAGGAATAAAATTGCTACAGAAATTGCCGATGCTAACGGCGTTGAGAATTTCAGTAAAGTAAAATCGATCGAGTTTACGTTTAATTCAAAAAGAGATACTGCGGCGCCAACCACCAGACATTGGAAATGGTTTCCTCAGGCGAATGAAGTCATGTTTATTACAGATAGCGCCACTACAAAATTCAACAGAACAGATACTTCTACACAGGAGCTTAAGAAACTCAACGCAAGGTTTACCAACGATGAATACTGGTTGTTATACCCTTTTCATCTTAAATGGGATACCGGCCTGGAATTAGAAGACAGCAGCATGCAAACCGGTCCTGTTACCGGTAAAAGCCTCCGGAAAATTACGGTACGTTACAACGATAAAGATGGTTTTACACCCGGTGATATGTACGACGTATATGTTGATAAGGACTTGCGTATAAATGAATGGACTTACCACAAAGGAGGCTCTCCCGAGCCGACACTGATGACGTCATGGGAAAATTACAAAGATTTCAACGGCCTTCAAATTGCACAGGAACATAAAACAAAGGATGGAAATGTAAGGATTTACTTTACTGGTATTAATGTGGAACAATAGGCCTATGTTGTCAGTGGAGCTGATGTAAACAGCAGGATGTGGTCTGTGAATGCTTGATCACTTTAACGGAAGGGCTTACAAATGCACTAACCTGTTTAACCTGATTAAATTACCTGATGCGTTGCCAAGAGTATTGTTAAAATATACGTATACACTCTTCCCTTCCTTTATCCAGACTTTGATAAGTATGGCATAGCCGGACAAAAATTCATCTGAGTAGCTCCCCCGGTAACCTTTTTCGGGACCATGGAACCGTACATACATAAAGTTTTGCCTCAAATCTTTTACAGGTGGAGCCGACAATGGCATATCATGCAAAACCATTCCGGCCCGGTAATGATGAAGCAAAAGATAAATATCAGGGTGATACCAGGATGAATTGCGAAACTCAAGAGAAACTTTCCATTGATGCTCCGGATCTGATTGCCGGATAATCTGTAATAGGTATTCCAACTGGCGGGTATCGGCTGAAGTAAGCTTTCCCGGGAACTGAAACAGCAAACAGCCTTTTTTGTCGCCGACGGAAGCGACGATGTGAAAAAATGAATGAATATCATCCGGATTGAATAAAAGCCCTTTATTGTGCGTAACACCCTTTAGGCATTTGAGGGTAAACTGAAAATAATCGGGTACGCTTGCTGCCCATTTTTCAACCGTTTTCTTCATCGGTAGCTTTTTGAACGAGCTGTTGATTTCGATAGTGTTGAACAGGGATGCGTAATAGGCTAACCGGCTCTTGTCGTGGTATTCCGGGGGAAAAGAAAGCTTGTTTGGTACAGGAAGTACCAAACCACTCGTACCGGAATAAAAATTTACCCTGTTGCCTTGTGCCATAATCGGGTTGATTGATAATAACATTTCCCTCGCAGTTACGGGTATTTTTACCAGGATAAAAAGAAGTTCAGGCCAATCTGTTTTGCGTTGATGAGATTGTGTCCTTTCAAAAGCCCATCAAGCTTCAGAATTGCCTGTGTTATTGATTGCGTTGCCATTTATATGCTCATAAATTCTTTTTTGTACTGTGTCGGCTTCTTCAACATGATTTCTTTGAATTGTTTATTGAAATTTGAAAGCGTATTAAATCCACATTCATAACATATCTGCGAAACTGATTCATCTGTTTCGGTCAGCAATTTGCACGCCTGCCTGATCCTTATTTCAGCGATGAACCGGGAGAATGATTTATTATTTTTCATAGTAAAGTAGCGGCTGAAAGAAGTTGGCGTCATGTGCAATAAACCCGCCAGATGCCCGATGCCAACCTTTCTTCGAAAGTTTGTAAAGGCATATTCATAGACCTTGTTTAACCGGGCGGTCTCATTTTGATTGAGCGAGTTTTCATAACTTTTTGAGGAAATAAAATGATACTCTTTTGTCCCGGCCAGTATTTCGAAGATCCTGAGTAAGTGAATCACACTTGAGATGCCTTGCAGGTGAACCAGTTCTTTCATCATGCTGATCACCTGCAATCTTTCAACTCCGTGAAATTCCAACCCCCTCGCCGCATTGGTAAACAGCTTTTTCAGAACCATCATTTCCTCCTTCCCGGGTATATTCTCACCAAGAAAATCCTCATTAAGATATATCACAATTCCAGTTGCCTTTAACGAGCGGTTTTTACGGAAATATTTATCATCGCTTCGCCACAGATGGGGTAAATGCGGCCCGGTCAAAACAAGTTCCCCCGGGCGGAATGATTTAATGCTATCTCCTATAAAACGTGTACCTGTTCCTTCCAACACAACAAAAAGCTGGTATTCTGAATGGGCATGCCAAACGGGATCGAAATGTGTTTCGGTTAAAAAACGGATCATAAAAATCCGCGATGGGGGAATACCTGAT
>JBGTJG010000083.1:0-5908 GCA_041745235.1 Ferruginibacter sp.
TGCTTGTGCAGGGTACAAGAAAAGTTCCTGTTAACTATGCTAAGCAAATTGTAGGTAATCGCCAGTTTGGCGGTGCACGTAATTTCCTTCCGCTGAAAGTGAATGCAGCAGGGGTTATGCCTATCATCTTTGCCCAGGCAATCCTTTTCTTTATTGGATTTGTTGTAGGATTAGGTTCTACTTCTACTCAGGCATTTTTAAGTGATCATACCAATATTTGGTATATGGTTATTTATTCGGTTGCTGTAATTGCGTTTACCTTTTTATACACTGCTCTTATTTTCAACCCCAAGCAAATGGCGGATGAATTAAAGAGAAATAACGGTTTCATTCCGGGTGTAAAACCGGGTCAGCCTACAGCGGATTACATCGGTACTATCATGGACAGGATCACATTACCGGGCGCTATTTTACTTGCTTTCGTAGGTATTCTCCCGGGGTTGTTTGAGCTTGTGTTCAGGATGCAGACTAACTTTGCTACCTTCTTCGGCGGTACATCATTGCTGATCATGGTAGGTGTGGTTTTAGATACTTTACAACAAATAGAAACGCAGCTTCTTATGCGCCAGTATGATGGCCGTATGAGCAGCGGCAGAATGCAGGGCCGGCAGCCGGTAACATCGGGCATCTAAACCTCTGCTGATTTAAATATATTATAACCCTGACGCAGAATCGTCAGGGTTTATTTTAAGTTTTATTTTACGAATGATACAAATTAAGACAAGGGAAGAAATCGAAGTCATGCGCCACAGTTGTCTGCTGGTTGGGGAAACACATGCTGCAATAGCTAAAGAATTAAAGCCGGGAATGACGACAATGCATGTAAATAAACTTGTTGAAACCTTCATTCTGGATAACGGCGGCACACCTTCTTTTAAAAATTACAACGGATTTAAATTCGCAACCTGTATTTCATTAAATGATGCGGTCGTTCACGGGTTTCCGACCGATAAACCTTTGGTGGACGGTGACATCATCTCGCTGGATATTGGTATTTATAAAAATGGTTTTCATGGCGACAGTGCTTACACTTATGCTATAGGAGAAATAAGTGATGATGTAAAGAAACTATTGCGTGTCACTAAAGAATCTTTGTACTGCGGCATACAGAAAGCACGGCCCGGGAACAGGGTAGGAGACATCGCTTATGCCATACAGGAGCATACAGAAAAAAAGCACGGTTATGGGGTTGTGAGAGATCTTGTAGGTCATGGGCTGGGCAGAAAGCTGCATGAAGAGCCCAATGTGCCTAATTACGGAAAAAGAGGGACAAAAGAAAAACTGCGGGAAGGAATGGTGCTGGCAATTGAGCCAATGATAAACATGGGTGTAAAGGAGGTTCTTCACCTTGACGATAATTGGACCGTACTCACAAAAGACGGAAAGCCTTCAGCTCATTTTGAACACGACGTGCATATTACGAAGGGTGGCCCGGACGTACTTACATCCTTTGTTGAAATAGAAGCTGCAGAAAAATCCAATGTCAATTTAAGCTGGAGTTACGGATAGTAGTCTAATGAGTCTGCTGCTTGCAGCTGATGATTGATTAATTCCTCTGATATTCATACACTACATGAAAGAAAAAAAACTTGTTGTTATCGGTGGCGGTGCAGCAGGTTTTTTTTGTGCTGTTAATGCCGCGAGAATGCATCCTCAGTTAGAGGTAATTCTTTTGGAAAAAACAGGGAAGCTTTTAAGCAAAGTAAATGTAAGCGGCGGTGGCAGGTGTAATGTAACCCATGCCTGTTACAGCATTTCGGAGATGATAAAAAAATATCCGCGTGGTGCCGCATTTCTTAAAAAAGCATTTCATCAGTTTTTTACAACAGATACAATAGAGTGGTTTAATTCCAGGGGCGTACAATTAAAATCCGAGAACGACGGAAGAATGTTTCCGATAACCAATAATTCAGAAACGATAATTAATTGTCTGTTGAATGAAGCTTCGAAATATAATGTGGACATAAGAATGAATGCGGGCGTTACAGCAATAAAGAAAACAGCCGGTAAATGGGAGATTGAACTATTATCAGGCAACACTATTTCTGCAGATATGGTTTGTGTGTCATCCGGGGGTTCTCCAAAACTGTCTCAGTTTGACTGGTTAAAAAAGCTTGGGCATTCTGTTGAAGAACCTGTTCCTTCACTGTTTACTTTTAATATGCCCGGTAATAAAATCACTGAGCTTATGGGTGTTGTTGTGGAAAATGTTTCTGTAAAAATCGCAGGCGAAAAAATTCAGGAGTCAGGGCCTTTACTAATTACGCATTGGGGAATGAGCGGCCCCGCTATTTTAAAATTGTCTGCATATGCCGCAAGAGTGCTTGCAGACAAAAACTATAATTTTACCTTTATTATAAATTGGCTGCCGGAGTACAATGAAATTAATTTAAAAGATAAGTTTCAGACTGTCCGATTTGAAATTGCTGCGCAAAAAATTGCAAACAGAAATCCTTTCAGCCTGCCATCCAGGCTATGGGAATATTTACTCAATGTCAGCGGAATTAATCCTGATATCAGGTGGGCAGATCTGCCGGCAAAAGAACAGAATAAATTAATAAAAAATTTATGTGCGCAGGAATTTCCTGTAAAAGGAAAAACCACTTTTAAAGAAGAATTTGTAACTGCGGGTGGAATAAACACAGCAGAGATTGATGTGAACACCATGCAAAGCAAATTGCACGGAGGTTTATTTTTTGCAGGAGAAATATTAAATATAGATGGAGTAACGGGGGGATTTAATTTTCAAAATGCCTGGACCACAGGATGGCTTGCAGCAAGAGGAGCGGGGGAGAATCACTGAGTAGAAAACGGGAAACGATAAAACGAAAGACTGTTTAAACGGTTATCGTAAATTTGTGGCCGGATGAAAATCATAGACAAGTACATACTGCTTAAATACCTCACTACCTTTTTCTTTTGCCTTATACTTTTTACCGCCATAGCAGTTGTAATAGACATCAGCGAAAAAACTGATGAATTTTCGAGGTCTAAGCTATCTGCCTATACCATCATGACTGATTACTATTTTGGTTTTATTCCCAGGATAGATGCAATGCTTTTCCCGTTGTTTGTATTTATCTCCGTTATATTTTTTACTTCTAAAATGGCAGGCCGTTCAGAAGTTATTGCGATTCTGAGCAGCGGAGTATCTTACAGCAGGTTCCTTATGCCTTTTCTGGGAGGGGGTCTTATCCTATCTGCACTTCTATGGTTTGGCTACAGGTATGTGGTACCGGAAGCAAATAAAAAATGGGGAGATTTTGAAAAGCAGTACATAGACGTAAATAAACCTGCTGCCTTAGCTAATACATCCTACAAACAAAATGTTTATTTCAAGCTCAATCAGAACAGCTATATAGGAATGCGCGGGTACGATACGATTTCTAAAACCGGTACAGGTTTTTTCATGCAGGATTTTAAAAACAATAAGCTCATTTATAATCTGAGAGCTGCCAGTTTTAAATGGGATACTGTATTAAAGAATTGGAAGTTGCTGAACGTGTCGGAACGCATTATTCGGGATATAGATGAAACGGTAACAAACTTACCGGAGAAAACGATGAATTATAATTTTAAACCGATCGATCTGCGTAATGATGATTATTTAAAAGATCAGATGACCACACCGGATCTGAAGGCGTTCATTGAAAGAGAAAAAGTAAGGGGATCTGAAATGATCGGCACCCTGGAAGTAGAGCGGTATAACAGAGACGCTATCCCGGTTTCGGTTTTAATTCTCACCTGTATTGGTACTGTGCTCGCTTCCAGAAAAGTAAGAGGCGGCAGCGGCGCTCATATCGCATTAGGTGTAGTACTCAGCATGCTGTATATTTTATTCAGCCGGTTCGCTGTAGTATTTGCTACTAAAGGAAATTTTCCACCTTTGCTTGCAGCCTGGATGCCTAACATATTTTTCGGTATACTGGCTTTAATACTTTACAGGCGGGCAGCACGATAGGCCGACGGTCAAATCTTTTCCTATTCCTCCGTGATATTTCCGGGTTTTCATTTAATTACTTTTAAATGATTTGTTTAGCAAACAGTTGCTTCGTAATTTTAGGGCATCAGAGCGCATAAGTTTTGTTTACAAAGTCATCTGATTAATCGGTGCCTTTTAAAAATCCTCTAACAATAATTCTTAAGATATGGGTATCATCAAAGAAAGGTTTAAAGAAAAAGCAGACCAGGTAAGTGCAGAGATGAAGGATATAATAAAAGAACACGGCGACAAAAAGATCGGTGAGGTCACGCTTGCGCAGGTATACCAAGGTATGCGTGGTATAACAGGTTTACTTACGGAGACGTCTTTACTGGATGCACAGGACGGAATTCGTTTCAGGGGTTATTCAATTCCGGAATTGCAGGAAAAATTACCCAAGGCTGAAGGAGGTTCCGAGCCTTTGCCTGAAGGATTGTTTTACCTGATGCTGGTAGGGGAGTTGCCCACTGAAGAAGATGTGCAGCACCTCACAAGTGTTTGGCAAAGGAGAAGCCATGTGCCCAATCATGTGTTTGCAACGATTGAAGCATTGCCATTGAGCACCCATCCTATGACGCAGTTTGTAATTGCAATAATGGCATTGCAAACTGAAAGTGAGTTTGCAAAACGGTATGCAAAAGGGATGAATAAAAAAGATTACTGGGAAGCTACATTTGATGATTCCATGGATCTAATAGCTCGCTTGCCCCGCATTGCTGCATACATATACCGGAGAAAATATAAGAACGGTGAGCATATTCAGCCAAATGGATTATTAGATTGGTCAGGGAATTTTGCTCATATGATGGGTTATGATGATGAGGGGTTCAAAGAACTAATGAGACTGTACATGACCATCCATGCTGATCATGAAGGCGGTAATGTTTCTGCACATACTACGCATCTGGTTGGTTCCGCATTAAGCGATCCATATCTGAGCTTTGCGGCAGGTATGAATGGCCTAGCCGGCCCACTGCATGGTTTGGCTAACCAGGAAGTGATCAAATGGATATTTGAATTGAGGGAGCAAATTGGTGCGGATGCTCCTTCTCAAGAGCAGATAGCAGAGTATGTGAAGAAGACATTAAGTGAAGGGAAAGTGGTTCCGGGGTACGGGCATGCTGTCCTTAGAAAAACGGATCCGCGGTTTACAGCACAAATGGAATTTGGGAAGAAGCATATGCCCGAAGACCCACTGGTACAAACAGTGTGGAATATTTAAGAGGCGGTTCCACCAATATTAAGTTCAATAGCTAAAATTAAAAATCCATGGCCTAATGTTGATGCCCACAGCGGGGCATTACTAGTACACTATGGCATGAAAGAATACGAATTTTACACAGTATTATTCGGGGTTTCCCGTTCACTCGGTGTTTTAGCTTCTCTTTGCTGGGACAGGGCATTCGGCTTCCCGCTGGAAAGACCAAAATCTATTTCCAACGAGCTGGTAAAAAGATGGCTTGCAGGAAAGGACGAAGTATGGGGTGATTGATAAAGGGGAATTAGCTCAGTTGGTAGAGCGCTTGCATGGCATGCAAGAGGTCAGCGGTTCGAACCCGCTATTCTCCACTTAGATTACTTTCGTTGCCTGATTATTTATGGAGTATTCAGTTTATATAATCTACTCTGTAAAATTGGATAAATATTATGTAGGGTATAGCAAAAATATTCCCTTACGATTAATTCAACACAATACGGGTATTTCTGCCTTTACTGCAAAAGCAAATGATTGGTTTTTAAAATATAGCGAGTCTTTTATCGGCAGGGAAGAAGCACATGGAAGAGAAAAGGAAATAAAGCGAAAGAAAAGCCGCAAATATATTGAATGGTTAATTACGCGGGGTGGTTAGAGCGCTTGCAAGTCCCGAAAGCATTCGGGAAAGAGGTCAGCGGTTCGAACCCGCTATTCTCCACCACAGATATGAA
>JBGTJG010000084.1:0-3847 GCA_041745235.1 Ferruginibacter sp.
ATATCCATCATTACGGCTGGGTGCAAAGCCCGGCAATCATGCAGGCAAAACACAATTATAAAAACAAGATCTATTGGAACGGTGAGTTTGATGAAACTAATGTGATAGTGCCGGAAGATTATCCTTTCAAACTTGTGAATGCTCTACAAAAATTTCCCCTTACACATCCCCGGGTAATGCAGCAGCGAATAGAAGATGTAAACTGGGTTTTTAAGTATAATGAATCGAATAATAAGCTATCAGCAAAAGATCATTTTAAAAACATAAGTGAAAAACTTTTCGGGACCCGGCTTTTTGATTACAAAAATTATATAAAAGTCTAGACAGAAAACCAATTAGTTTGCTGCCCTCTCTTCCCATATCATGCAAAGGTGTACGATCGTTTCCGCTGATTTCATCATATCATTAACTCCGATCCATTCCTGCCTGCTGTGAATATTCTGCATGCCGGTAAAAATATTAGGACACGGCAATCCCATATAACTTAATCGGCTGCCATCAGTCCCCCCCCGAATATTTTCCTGAATGACTGTTAAGCGGCTTCTCATAATAGCTTCAGCAGCATTAGCAACGACTTCGGGATGCTTATCCAGTACTTCCTTCATATTACGATATTGTTCTGCCGGAACGTATTCCATTGTTGCGCCCGGATGTTTGGCAACAACCTGCTGTGCAATTTTTTTCAAACGTTCATGATGGTTCACTAAACCTTCCCGAGTATAATCCCTCACAATAAAACCAACAGTAGCTTTTTCTGCAATGCCGCTTACCGAAACCGGGTGTACAAACCCTTCGCGTTTCTCGGTCGTTTCCGGACTCCATTCGCCTTGAGGTAAGGCATCTAATATTTCACCCGCAATTTTGATCGCATTTACCAATTTCCCTTTTGCATACCCGGGGTGTGCTATCACACCGTGCACAATTACGGAAGCGCCGTCTGCACTGAAAGATTCATCCTCCAGGCTGCCTGCTTCTCCACCATCCAAAGTATAACCGAATTGAGCGCCTACTTTGGCCATATCTATTTTGGCAACACCTTTCCCTACTTCTTCATCCGGGGTGAATACAATTTTTATGTCTCCGTGCTTGATATGATCATTGTGCACGAGAAATTGTGCAGCCTGCATGATAACTGCAACGCCGCTTTTATCATCGGCTCCCAGCAGCGTAGTACCGCTTGCAGTAATGATATCACTGCCGATATGGTTTTTAAGGTATGGAGATTTTGAAGTAGTCAGAATCTGTGTGTTATCATCGGGGAGGACGATATCTGTACCGTCATAACTTTTATGAAGCAGAGGTTTTACATTTTCCCCGCTGCAATCGGGTGCAGTATCTACATGTGAGCAAAAACATATAGCCGGGATATTGTTTTTAGGACTGTTGCCCGGAATTGTTGCATAGATATAACCATGCTCATCGAGTTCTGAATCCTTAATACCCATCTCCTTCAATTCTTTCAGAAGAATGCGGCTCAGGTCTTTTTGTTTCTCTGTCGTAGGAAACCCTGTACTCTCAGGATCGCTTTGCGTATCTACCTGCACATAGCGCATAAAACGTTCTGTAAGTTCCTCCTTATTTATGTTTATCATGATGAAAAGACCACTGACGACCGACTATCGACCATCGATGTAATATTTTGTTTAACTATTTCGGGTAAATTAATTATAAGTCTTTTTTTATTATGCCATTTGTCCGTAGTCGATGATCATTTAGTTGTTGTCTAATTGGTTATCTCCATCAATTCAATATCGAAAACAAGATCCTTTCCTGCGAGAAAGTGATTGGCATCTAAGATCACAAAATCATCTTTTATTTCTTTAACTAGGACCGGAAACGGATTGCCGTGCTCATCGCTTAGGTTCAGCTGTTGCCCGATCTCCAGTTTCATTTCTGCAGGAACGTTTTCTTTCGGAAATTCAATGATAGCAGTTTCATCTGTTTCGCCGTACCCGTCCTTTGCAGGAATATCAACCGTTTTCTTTTCACCGATCTTCATTCCCGGCAATGCTGCATCAAAACCTGCGATCATCTGCCCCGCACCTACTGTAAATTCCAACGGATCTTTTCCTACCGAAGAATCAAATTGTTCTCCGTCTTTTAATTTGCCGGTGTAATGCACTTTAACCACATCGCCCTTTTTTGCCGCTGCCATAATATCTTTTTAGATTGTTAAAACAGGCAAGTTAATTAATAAGAACATGCGCCGTTTTAAAAATATAACTCAACTTTGAGTCCATGAAAATGTATAAACCCTTTCTGCTCTTTTTGCCGTTTTTAACCTTGTATGCATGTGCTCAGAAAAGCAACATTGCAGCCGAAAAAAATGCGGTGATCACAGGCGCAGAACGCATAGATGTCTGGCTGCCCTCGCTTAAGGGAAAAGCGGTGGCAGTATTTGCCAATCAAACCAGTATGATAGGAAGCACACACCTGGTAGACAGTTTATTGAAGAGAGGAATAAATGTCATTAAGATATTCGGCCCGGAACATGGATTCCGTGGCAATGCTGATGCAGGTGAGCAGGTAAATAACGGGTTAGATAAAAAGACGGGAATACCGATCAAAAGCCTTTACGGTGATCATAAAAAGCCTACTGCCGATGACCTGAAAAATGCGGATGTGGTAATTTATGATATACAGGATGTAGGTGTTCGTTTTTATACTTACATTTCTTCATTGGAATACTTGCTGGAAGCTTGTTTGGAAAACCACAAACCGCTTCTTATTCTGGACAGGCCTAATCCCAACGGTTTTTATGTAGACGGGCCTGTACTTGAACCGAAATTTAAAAGTTTCATCGGCATGCAGCCAATACCTATTGTTTACGGAATGACACCCGGAGAATATGCTCTTATGCTCGCCGGTGAGAATATGTTGTC
This sequence comes from Ferruginibacter sp., assembly GCA_041745235.1. Lineage (GTDB taxonomy): Bacteria > Bacteroidota > Bacteroidia > Chitinophagales > Chitinophagaceae > Ferruginibacter. Next base: position 2,883 of record JBGTJG010000084.1, read on the forward strand.
TGCGCAGGCCAACCGAATAAATGCATATAATATAACTACTCAGCCCACAAGAGATACACCTTATCATGTGCAGGTGATCAAATGTAAAAATTACGATCACAATACAAAATATAACCTACCCGTGAATCCTTCACCAAACCTGCGGGAGATGCAATCTGTTTACCTGTACCCAAGTACTGCATTGTTTGAAGGAACGGTTCTGAGTGAGGGCCGGGGTACTGATAAGCCGTTTCAGATTTTCGGCCATCCTAACTTACCTAAAAATTTATACTCCTTCACGCCAAAGCCGAATGAAGGAGCTAAAAGCAGTAAATGTTTTTTTCAAAAATGTTATGGCTGGAATTTATCTTCATCAAAGGAAGATGTGCTGAAAAGAACAGACGGAAAAATTCAACTTAACTACCTGTTAAAAGCATATAAACTATTCCCCGGCAAAGACAGTTTTTTCCTGGCAAATAATTTTATAAATAAGTTAGCGGGAAATGATAAACTGATGAAACAAATCAAAAAAGGCGTTTCAGAAAAAGATATACGGAAAAGCTGGGAACCGGGTCTTACTAAATTTAAACTTATTCGGAAAAAATACCTGCTGTATAAAGATTTCGAATAGAGCTAACATTTATCAATGAAAGATTTTAAAGAGTTACGAATCGTTTTTATGGGCACCCCGGAGTTTGCCGTGGCATCATTAGATAAATTGCTTACTTCAGGATGTAACATTGTCGGAGTGATCACTGCAGCTGATAAACCTGCCGGGAGGGGAATGAAATTGCAGGAAAGTGCAGTAAAAAAATATACCGCAGAAAAAGGCCTTAATATTCTGCAACCGGAAAAACTAAAGGATCCCATTTTTATTGATCAGTTAAGATTGCTGAATGCCGATTTGCAATGCGTGGTTGAATTCCGAATGTTACCTGAGGTTTTATGGAATATGCCTCCGATGGGTAACGTAAATGTACATGGAT
>JBGTJG010000085.1:0-2250 GCA_041745235.1 Ferruginibacter sp.
TACTCATACTTAAACCAGTTATATGGCAAACCAGGATATAAACAGGGATCATTTTCCCGAACAATCCGAACCTCGTAAATTATCCGGTCTAAATGATGGTAAAGGACTTGGCCAGGAAGCTACAGATCCTGGAACCAATACTTCTTCTACAGATAACCCGGGAAATCGGAATGAAAATAATAATTCCGACACCAGGCATACAGAAGGAAAGGAGAAATATTTACGCGAATCCGCTAATATTGAAGATATTCCAGGTGATGAAGACAGAGAACCAGTTGAGGATAATTCCGTTCGTTTGACGGATACCAATGGGGACAAGAATTAAAATAATATAATAAGAGAATGTAAAGACCTTGAAAGGCAAAGAGATATAGAACGGAAAAGCGGAATACGCAGATTCAAACCGCATCAAAAAAAGAGGCTGTCTTAAAAGGGCAGCCTTTTTTTTATTTTCAGAAAAAGAAGTGTGTTTATACACAAAAGGGCTGTAAAAGTATTGCAGTACTGTTTTGCATCATGGTGAACAGCAATATTGTCTTACTGTGTATGGCAAAAAACAACAAAGTAGTTTTTAAGACCTACAGTCCTTCTCAAGGCATGTTGCTTCCTGCATCGTTAGAAGAACTGATACCCTTATCTCATCCTGTACGTGTAGTGAACCAGGTGATAGAGTCAGTTAACCTGGAAGTATTAGAAAAAGCATATAAGGGGGGCGGCACCTCCAGCTACCATCCAAAGATGCTATTGAAGGTATTGGTATATGGATATGTAAGCAATGTTTACAGCAGCCGTAAACTGGAAGCGGCAACCAGGGAAAATATACATTTTATGTGGCTGGCAGGTATGCAGCATCCGGATCACAACACCATCAATACTTTCCGGGGCAGGCGTCTGCAGGACGCATTAAAAAATATATTTACGCAGGTGGTGGAATTGTTGGTGGAAGAAGGGGTGTTAAGCATTAAAGACATCTATGTGGATGGCACTAAAATGGAAGCGAATGCTAACCGCTACACTTTTGTTTGGGGTAATGCCATTAAAACAAACAAAGAGAAAATGAAAAAGCAGTTGGAAGAACTTTGGCAGTACACTCAAAAGCTGACAGCCGAAGAATCAGACCAGCCTGAACCACCGGATTTTACAACCATCTCCAAAGAGAAAGTAGTAGCAACCATTGAAAAAATAGATAAAGCTCTAAGCGCTAAAAGCGAGGTGAGCAAGCAGGTAAAGCAAAAATTAAACTACGCCAAAAACAACTGGCCGCAGGCCCTGGATAAATACGAAGCACAGGAAAAAATATTAGATGGCCGTAATAGCTATAGCAAAACAGACCATGATGCCACATTTATGAGGATGAAGGATGACCACATGAAAAACGGCCAGTTAAAAGCAGCTTACAATGTTCAAATATCTACCAGCAACCAATACATCGTTGATTATAGTATACATCCTAATCCTACTGATACCACCACATTACCCAAACATTTAGAACAACATGAAAATCTTTATCATCAATACCCACAGAGCCTTACCGCAGATGCCGGCTATGGCTCAGAAGAGAACTATCAGTATTTAGAAGACAATACAATAGAGGGCTATGTGAAGTACAGTAGCTTCGACAAACAACAATCAGCAAACCAGTATAAAAAAAATCCTTTTGCCGCAGAACAATTGCATTACAATGAACAAAAGGATTGCTACTACTGCCCCATGGGGCAAAGCATGAACTGCATAGGCAGTTTCAAAAAGAAAACCAGCACAGGCTTTGAGCAAATAATTAAAAAATACCAGGCACAAAATTGCAATGGTTGCCCGCTAAGAGGTGTCTGCCATAAATCACAAAACCACCGGGTCATAGAAATAAATCATAACCTGAACCGGCATAAATCAATAGCCAAAGAAAAACTCAACACAGAAGAGGGGCTCAAAAAACGAAAACAACGATGTTATGATGTAGAACCCGTGTTTGGTAACATCAAAAGCAATCATAAATTTAATCGCCTTATGCTCAGGGGTAAAAAGAAAGTAACTATTGAAATAGGTTTGCTGGCATTAGCTCAAAACCTAAGAAAAAAAGCGGCCTGAAGGAAGGAAAACATCCCGAAAAGCACTTTTTAACAAAATAGGAGCTATTAAAAATTATACCCAATGACATAACAAAAAGAATCACTACTCAAAAAACATACATATAGTCTTCACGGGAGGGTAGTATAAAAAAGGCCGCCTTAAAAATTTACTTTTAAGACGGCC
>JBGTJG010000086.1:0-4095 GCA_041745235.1 Ferruginibacter sp.
GGGTTATGTGGGAGAAGATGTGGAGAGTATGCTGAGCAGGCTTTTGCAGGCCTGCAATTATGATGTGGCAGCGGCTGAAAAAGGAATTGTTTTTATTGATGAAATAGATAAGGTTGCACGTAAAAGTGATAACCCAAGTATAACAAGAGATGTAAGCGGTGAAGGTGTACAACAGGGCCTTTTAAAATTGCTTGAAGGAAGCGAAGTTCTTGTACCGCCACAGGGTGGCAGAAAGCATCCTGAACAAAAGCTTGTAAAAGTAAACACACAGAATATACTTTTCATTTGCGGTGGTGCGTTCAGCGGTATTGATAAGATCATCGGGCGCAGAGTGAATACGAATGCGATCGGTTTTAATGTAAATAAAGAATTGCAGCAGTTTCAGCAGGAAAACCTTTTACAATACATAAGTGCCCCGGATCTGAAAACTTTCGGACTTATCCCGGAGTTGCTTGGCAGGTTGCCGGTAGTAACTTACTTAAATCCACTGGATGCAGAAACACTGCGGAATATTCTTACTGAGCCAAAAAACTCCCTGATCAAACAATTTACAAAACTATTTGAGATTGAAGGAATCGTGCTCAAATTTGATCCCGCGGTACTCGATTTTATGGTGGAAAAAGCCCTTGAATATAAACTGGGCGCACGCGGCCTGCGAAGCATTTGTGAAAGTATTCTTACTGATGCTATGTATGAATTACCCAGCCAAAAGATAAAGCAATTTGACGTAACTCTTGAGTATGCGCAACGCAAGTTTAATACCAGTAAGCTGAGTATGCTTAAAGTAGCTTAGTCTGTAAAAAATAATAAAAGCCCGCTGATATCATCAGCGGGCTTTTGCGTTTTTGTTTACTTATCAATAAATATTATAAACCAAATGCTGCTTTTAACCTTGAAGTTGCCAGAGCCTGAGCTTCTTTTGCCTGAGGAACTACGGCAGCCATACCAAAAAATTCATGCGTTACACCTTCATAAAGTTTGTATTCAGATGCAACACCTGCCGCATTTAATTTATCATTAAGCAAAGCACCTTCAGTTTGTAACGGATCTATCTCTGCACCGATAATAAGTGTTTTAGGAAGCCCTGCAAGGTCTGCTCTTACTAAGCTTATGCGGGGGTCTGCAGCCTGCGCTTCTGAACTCAAAGCATTTTTAACGAACCAGCCCATCATCGCTTTATTAAGTGGTTTTGCATCCGCGAACTTTATATAGCTCGCACTGTTCATATCGTTATTTGCAACAGGATAAACCAATACCTGGTAAAGCGGCATTGTGATCTTTTTATCCCTTGCCATTATGCTCATATTTGCAGCAAGATTGCCACCGGCACTTTCACCGACAACTGCTATTTTAGCTGCATCTGCTCTGATGGAAGCCGCGTTTGCAATTACCCATTGGTATGCATCAAAACAAACCGTGTGGGCCGCAGGGAATTTTTTTTCCGGCCCTTTTGGATATTCAACAGAAACTACTATGGCACCTACCTGCTCACAAAGGCCCTGTGCACTTGCATTGTAAACATCCAGATCTGCTATGACCCAGCCGCCACCGTGGTAATAAACAATTACAGGGAAAGGTGCGGGACCTGTTTTAGGGGTGTATATTCTCACATTAGTTGTGCCACCGGTTACGGGAATATCTTTATTTGCTATGTCGCATTTTGCAGGCGGCACGGGAATATTATTCTCTGCCATTATTTCTTTTACAGCATCAGTGGGTGTGGGCTGCAAACGTGCCTCTCCAGCTTCAAGTGTTTCAATAGGCTTGCCGCCTAATGTGGCAAGTTTGTCCATTACGACCTGCATTTCGGGTTTTATAGAAGGTGCCCAGGCAGGAGCAGGGCCGGCAGGCTTTAATGCAATTTGCTTTTCAGCGGAGAGTGTGTCTTTCATATTCGTTTTTGTTGTTTGAGTGGTTTTATCATTGTTACATGATAAAAGTCCGATAACGATACTCACCGTAAATATAATTTTAGACACGGTTGTAATTTTTTTGTTCATGATATAGATTGAAAGGGGGTAGAACCTCAGGGGTGAATTATTCTTTATAAGCTCGGATCATTAAAGGTATCACCCTGATTTATATCGCCTGTGGTAAACCCCTTTTTGAACCAGTAAATGCGCTGTGCAGAAGTACCATGTGTAAACGCATCAGGAACCACACGTCCGGAAGTTTGTTTTTGCAAATTGTCATCACCGATTGCATTGGCTGCATTAAGTGCCTCTTCTATATCCCCCGGATCTAAAATATTCTTCATCTTTTGGGTATGATGTGCCCATACACCCGCAAGAAAATCTGCCTGAAGTTCCATCTTTACAGAGTAGCGATTAAACTCCGTTTCACTCAATTGACCGCGTAGATTATTCACTTTGGCTGCCGTGCCGTTCAGGTTTTGAATATGATGTCCCACCTCATGAGCTACGACATACGCCATAGGAAAATCTCCTGATACATTAAATCGGTTCTGCAACTCTTTATAAAAAGACAGGTCTACATAAACCTGCCCATCGGCGGGGCAATAAAATGGGCCGGAAGCTGCACTGGCATTGCCGCACGCTGATGATACAGCATCCCGAAACAGCACAAGCGTAGGCTCCTGATACTTTCTTCCGCTCTCTGCAAAAATTTTGTTCCAAACATCCTCGGTTTCAGCTAAAACTACTTTTATAAATTGTGCCCGGTCATCATCAGCTTTTTTTTCTTCAGCGGATAATTCCGTTTGCTGTCCCGGTTGAGAAAGCTGCGGGATTTGCGATGGATCAATTTCACCGCCGCCGAGGAATGTCATGATCAGATAAATAACTACACCCGCAATACCGCCGCCGGTAGCTAACTGGCCGCCGGAAATTCCCCTGCGGTCATCTACATTAGAACTTCCACGTCTGCCGATCCATTGCATAGTAATAAGATTTTGTTGTAAGGTTAAGGTGTTCTATCAACTTTAATGCCTAGTCGGCAAAAAGCAGCTCCGGCCGGGGTTTATCTGCAGTTTTGTACGCTCATTAAACAATCTATTCCATCAGTTAGCATATGCAGCAGCAACCCAATCGCTATAATTCGTGTTTTTGCCGGCAAGAGCAGCAAAAAGTAAATCATAATTGCCGGGATACTGTGAAGCGGGTGAAAACCGATACTGCAACGGCAAGGATCAAATACAGGCAGAGCTAATAAATGATCAAGATCAACAAGCATGGTAGCAAGCATGATCAGATAAGCTCTTTTCCAATTGCTTTTAAAAATCAGGTAAGCAATGAAAGCAGGAAATATTAAATGTAAAAAGTAATGTAGTCCCTGCTGCATGATGATTTAAAGTTCTGCATTTATACAACACCTTATCATAATTTAAAAATCGAAAAAACAATATCAGCTTTTAACCCGTAGCATACTTGCATTTATAGCTACAACAATAGTACTTACTGTCATTAAAGCCGCCCCCGCTGCAGGAGTTAGCAAGACTCCCTGATTGTATAATACGCCGGCAGCTAAAGGAAGTGCCACTACGTTATAACCTGTAGCCCAAATTAAATTTTGAATCATTTTACGATAGGTGGCCTTACCAAATAAGATGAGGTTTACTACATCTTTCGGATTGCTGTTTACCAATATAATACCGGCTGTCTCTGCAGCAATATCACTGCCACTACCCACTGCAATGCCCACATCTGCAATAGCCAATGCAGGAGCATCATTTACACCGTCGCCGGTCATGGCCACAAACTCACCTTTACTTTGCAGCTCTTTTATTTTTTCCATTTTCTGATGCGGTAATACCTCGCCAAAATAACTTTCCATGCCTAATGATTCACTTACGCTCTTTGCCACCCTATTATTGTCACCCGTAAGCAAAATTGATTTGATGTTGTTTTGCTTCAGAGTTTTAATGGCTTCTGCAGACTCGGGACGAATCTCATCGGATAAAGCAATGTGACCGGACAGCTCACCGTTGATGATCACAAACACCACCGTTTCTGTATCATTAGCTTTGAACTCAGCCGGTAAAGAAATATTTTTTTCTTTTAAATACCCCGGGCTCACTACCAATACTTTTTTCCCTTCTACTGTGGCTTCAACACCTTTCCCTGTTATGGCATTAAA
>JBGTJG010000087.1:0-2770 GCA_041745235.1 Ferruginibacter sp.
TCTGCAGGTTTACTGTTGTGAAAAACGACTTTGGTTTGTGCTCCAAGGCTGTCAATCGCATAAAAGGAAAGATAATTGGGATTTTTTATGGGATCGTATTCTACAGGTTGGCTTTTGTCCAGTTTAGCGATAATATGAACAAATTTGCCCGGCTTTTCCTTAGCTGAGCTTATACTGTCATATGTGGAAAAATCTGCTGAATAAGATAGTAATCCAACTATTAAAGCAGCAATACCTACAAGCAAAATGATGTGTGTGCGCTTCATGATTTTAAATTCTGCGCAAAGGTAACTTAATTAGGCTTCTGTCGGTGAATGAAAACGGATTTCATTTGCGGCAAATTCATACTGTTAATAATGATAAAATTGAAGTTATTCTTCGATCCCGTATCTGTTTCCGTGACTATATTTGCAAACATTTTTCAATGTTTTACAATGTCAGACCTCTCGCAATTCGATCCCAATTCTGTCGGAAATCCCAACAATAACATTTTTGGCCTCCCAACTACCGAAGAGGAAGCAAGGCTTATTATCGTTCCTATTCCCTGGGAAGTGACGGTAAGCTATAATCCCGGAACAGCCCGTGCTGCGGATCATATTCTAAAAGCGAGCCTGCAGGTAGACCTTTTTGATCCTGAAACAAAAGATGCCTGGATGCAGGGCTTTTATATGCGCATCCCGGATAAAAAGATCCTTACAAAAAGCGATTACCTGCGCAAAGAAGCTGAATTGTATTTAAATTATATTTCCCAGGGAGATATTGTGAGCGAAAATAAATTTATGTGTAAGACCCTTCGTGATATTAACGAAGGAAGCTTATTTATGAATGATTACGTTTTTACCCAAACCAAAGAATTACTGGATGCCGGTAAGTTGGTTGGCCTCCTGGGCGGAGATCACAGTACACCGCTGGGATTCTTTAAGGCAATAGCGGAAAAATATACGGAATTCGGTATTCTGCAGATAGATGCACACATGGATATGCGCATAGCATATGAAGGGTTTAATTATTCGCATGCTTCTATCATGTACAATGCACTGGAAGAAATTCCGCAAATAAAAAAATTGGTGCAGGTGGGTATTCGCGACTATTGCGAAGAAGAGCTGGATTATATGAATAACAGCGGTGGCCGTGCAATTACATTTTTCGATAAGGACATAAAAGAGCGGGAATACGAAGGTGATACGTGGAAGCAGATCACGGATGATATTGTAAAAGAACTGCCGCAGAATGTGTTTATCAGTTTTGATATTGACGGTCTTAATCCAAAGCTGTGTCCGCATACCGGCACACCGGTACAAGGCGGTTTCGAAGCAGATCAGATATTTTACCTGTTCAATAAAGTGGTGAAAAGCGGCCGCAAGATCATTGCTTTTGATCTGAATGAAGTAGGCGTCAGCCATGATGAATGGGATGAAAACGTAGGCGCACGGGTACTCTACAAACTTTGTAATTTATTAATGGCTGCTAATCCTGCAGGTGAATAGTTTTTCAATAGCAATACCCAATGATCGGGCAGCAACATACCGCATTGTTACATTTATTGTTCTTTCCCTGAATTTTTTCGGGTTTGGTTACATTTTTTTGCAATCTCAACATACATTTTCTTCAGCAATTGCAGTTGTTGCTATTGTTTTCAATGCGGCGCCATGGATATATTACCTGATCAATAATAAGCATTTACAATCGCCGGCAATTGAGATAACCGGCATTGCCTCAGCCTTTATTTGGATGTATTTCGGGAATTATTTCTTAGGAATGTTGTTGCTGCTTTTTACAGCTTTCGGATATTTTGCCAATAAGAAAAAAGCAATATCTTTTTCAGAAGAAGGAATTAGTTATCCTTCATTTCCTGAAAAAAAATATAGTTGGGAAGATGTTTCGCATGTTATTTTAAAGGATGATATTCTTACAATTGATTTGAAGAATAATAAGCTTATTCAGATAAATGTTATAGAATCACCCTTAGGACTTATTGATACACAAGACTTCAATGCTTTTTGTGCAAGGATGCTCGAAAGCCATTCCGCTATCAGTTCATAATTGATTAATTTTGTATTATGGACGCAGCCAATCTTTCACCTTATTTAATGTTTTCCGATGGCAAAGGCGGTATCTATGAAGACCCTACCTTATTTGCTACGGGCAGAAGCGGTTGGGATGCAGTACCGGTTCCCGAAGATGAATGGATTCTGTTGCCCGATGGCGGGCAGTTGTATGAACTTCCCGGGAGAAGAGGAATAGGCATTGATGTGAATACCGGTGAGATGCGCATCTGCAATAAAGGTTGGGCCGTAGCTGCTTTTATTCCGCCCGCTCATACTGGTCTTTACATTGCTGCTTATGAAACATTGCCTGATGCGCCCACACTTCCTTTATTTTGTTACACAGCTGCAGGCTGGAGCGATGAAAAAATTTATGTGCCCGCGGTAAGAATAGAAAAAGATATACGGCAGGAGAGTGCAGGGTATAATGATGCCATCATCGAATCAGGTACAAACAGATTATTAAATGCTTATCCAAATAATCGATTAGTTAAGCACCTGATGGAAAATTGCTGCATGACGTATACTTGTCCTGCAGCAAGAAATCTGGCTTTAGGAAGATGGGAATGTCCTATTCCAATTTCTCCCGCTTGTAATGCAAATTGTATTGGGTGTATTAGTTTTCAACCAGAAGAGGAAACTATTATAAGTACTCAAGATAGACTTACTTTTAAACCCTCTGCAGAAGAAGTGGTGGAGTTCACGGTTCCGCATTTAGAAACCGC
>JBGTJG010000088.1:0-5431 GCA_041745235.1 Ferruginibacter sp.
ATCGCTTTTTTAATTTATTTGAGAATGCTTCCTTTAAACATGTTGAATAAATTGTGTAAAACCTGAGAAGCCTTTTTATGCTAGCGCACGCTGTGTGGTATATGTTTGCACAAAGCATGGAAATGGATATTGAAGTAAGAAAGAAGAAGATAAAAAACATAACAGGGGAGATCGTTATCAAACAATACGGTGACAGAAGCGTAGTAAGCAAGTACCCGGATATGAGCAACATCATACCAAGCTCTTCACAAATAGAAAAGAGAAGCCGCTTTGCAGAAGGAGTGGCATATGCTAAAACCATAAACAACAGCCCGGTGCTGAAGGCTGATTTTTTAAAGCGGGCAGGTGCTGTCAGATCCGTTTACCAGAGCGCATTGAAAGAGTTCCTGAACAGGGAAGCATGAGTTTTTTTAAGGTTCATTATAATAAAAGAGCTCGTTCATTTCTGAATGAGCTCTTTTTGTAAGGTCGAATTAAAATGAGGGTTTAATTAAGCGTGTTGTCTTTTTCTGCTGCCTTTTTTCTCTAACTTAAAATAGGCTTCTTCCCTGGCACCTGTATGCCTGTGGGTTTTGCTGTAAGTTTTAGGTTTTTTTGATCCCCCTAAGGCTTTAACTATAGCACCGGTTATGAGGGACAGGATAATGGTTCCGAGTATTTTTTTCATATCGTTTTTAGATTAGATTCTTATTCCCGAAATCAAAAGATATGCCGATATACTGTGTGAGATACGCTCTGATACTGGTAGTGCGTAGTATCTTTGTGGCCGATGGCACAGAAGAAACTTTTACGCTTTGCACAGATCGGCGAATTTGCAAACGTGTTTGAATACCCCGAAGGGATGCAGGGCAATTGGCATGAGCATTTCGGCAACAGCAATCCCGTTATTTTGGAGCTTGCCTGCGGCCGGGGAGAATATACCATAGGTATGGCGCAACTGCATCCGGATAAGAATTTCATAGGGGTAGATCTGAAGGGCAACCGCATATACATCGGTGCGCAGCATGCGCTGAAGAATAATATATCAAACGCGGCATTTCTGCGCACGCAGATAGAGCGCCTGCCGGATTACTTTGCAACCCGTGAAGTGGATGAAATATGGATCACATTCCCTGATCCGCAGCTCCGGGTTTCTAAAGCAAAAAAGAGGCTAACCCATCCGCGTTTTCTCCGCCTCTACCAACAGGTTTTAAAACCAAACGGTGCCATACATTTAAAAACAGATTCGCCGCATCTGTATGAGTTTACAAAAAAGATCATTGACATGTACGGATTACATGTTGCAGAAGATAATCCCAATGTGTATTCAGGTCCGCATGTTTCTGAAGAGCTTAAGATAAAAACACATTATGAAGGACTGGACATAGCGGGTGCTAATACCATTCACTACCTCCGGTTTACGCTGCCTGATATAATACCTGATCTGGACACTCGCCTGAAAGAAGAGTTGCAGCAGGAAATTCCCCTGCAACAATGAGTAATTTTACAGAAGGCCGGGATTTTTATTATAATGCTGAAGGGTTGGTGGTGTTTACATCCGGTTACCACCTGAAGCGCGGGAAATGCTGCGGTACGGGCTGCCTGCACTGTCCTTACGAGTACGAAAATGTACCGGAACCAAAAAGAGGTCAATTAATAAAAGGGCGACCGCCTGTGATATTAATGACACATCAGTGTGATAAATCAGGAGAACATGAAAGCTAAGGTCTCTGCTCTGCAACAGCCTGCTCCAACTAAAAAGGATAGCTTTACTTTCTTTGATGATGTGTATGCGGTTGTGCGCCAAATACCAAAAGGGAGAGTAACCTCTTACGGAGCGATAGCAAAATATATCGGCACTAAGCTATCTGCCCGCATGGTAGGCTGGGCTATGAATGCGGCACATACACAAAAGCCGAAGGTGCCTGCGCATCGTGTGGTAAACAGGAACGGCATGCTGACCGGTCGGCATCATTTTGCCACGCCTGCACTTATGGAAGAATTATTGCTGAAGGAAAAGATAATTGTAAAGGATGAGAAGATCGTTGATTTTGAAAAGCATTATTGGGATCCGGGGATTGAGTTAGAGCTGTAAAGAAGAAGGTTAGCTAAAAGTGTAAAGAAGAAAAAAAGAAAAGAGTAACAAGCATAGCTAAGAGAACAAAGAGAGAAAGAGAAGAAAGAGCCGGACTAAAAGCAAAATAGAAAAATAGGATACAGTAAAAGAGAAGAATAGAAAAGAGAAATGCCCTTTTATCGCTTTGCCCTCCTTTTCTCCTTGCTCTCTTAGCCCTGAAATTAAAAACCATGAGCCAAATAACAGAAGGAAAGATCACATTCATCAATCATGAGAAAGAGTATGCCATGATTGAATACCTGGAAGGCAATAAGAAAAAAGCAGTAAGGGCAGACATCGGTGAAAAGGTTCAAAAAGACCTCAAAGAGAAAAACCTTATCCGCAAAACACACCATTTTATGGTGGGGGATGTCATCAACTTCCGGGTACAATTATCTCCGAGGGGCGACAGGATGGTTGCTGCAAATCCGTCATTTTTATACAATACTGCCTTAGATGTCCTCATTGATAAAAGCCGGCTTACCAATAAATTTATCGGCTACCTTAAAATTGCTGATGACAAATACTTTGTAAAAGAAATAGAAAGCTATTTGTTTTTCCCCGTCCCGTTTTCGCCGTGGCAGCTACCGCCGGAGGAAGCCGAATTAAACGAGCAGGTAATTTTCTCCCTGGAAAACACAGATAAAAAGGAAAAGATCTACGCTTCACTGTTTGATAATAAATATATCCCGGAATTTAAACAGGCAATGAAACTGCATAAAGCGAAAACGCCTGTGGAAGCAGCCGTAAGCCGCATTACTCCCCATAGCATTTACCTCAATATTATTAGTGATAAGATACAGGCGAAGCTGCCGTATGATGAAAATCTTAAAGCAGGAGATAAATTGAATGTGGTGATAACGCACATGAGTAAAACGAAAATAGCAGTAACAAGAGCCGAAAAGTAAGAGCTTGCCCTAGCTGTAAAAAGGACTTATCATCAAATAAATAACTACGCCGCTCACCGCTACATAGAACCAAATAGGCCATGTGAAGCGTACGAGCTTTTTGTGTGCCTCGTACTCTCCTATAAGCGCACGGTATGCAGTGAATAATATAAAAGGAAGTATGATGCCCGCAAGCGGAATGTGTGTGAGCAATAGAATATAATAAAAGCTTCTTGTACTGCCGGCCCTCATCATCTCATCCATACTAAGTGCACCGTCATGGTTGGTATCACCATACCTGGTCTCTCCCGCCATAAGATGATGGCAGATGTAGCTCACTAAAAAAAGAACGGACAGAATAATAGCCGTGACCATTACATTTTTATGCAACCGGTAATTACCGCTTTTCGCGGCAAAGAGACCGATAACTAAAAGTATTGCTACGCAGGAATTGATGACTGCATTTATTGTTGCAAACACATGGACATCAAAAGGAACCGGTATATTCAGCTTTACCCTGCTCAGTACTGCTACTGCCACAAAAACGATAACAGATACTGCCCATATCAATTGCTTTGCTTTTCGATCGTTCTTTTTTAGTGAGGGTTGTAACATCAGTATGGTAATTTTTGTTTCCGGTTTCTGTTCAGTAATGTAACGCCTAAAATAATTATTGCTATGCCGATAAAAATAACGGGGAGTATCGGTATAAATTTTCGAAACAGCGATGGTGAAGTTTTATCTCTTTCCAGCATCAGCGTTGGAATATCGCGGGCAAGCTGTGCGAGCTTGAGTGTATCGAAACCATTGTACCATCCTCTTACAACCCTGTTTGTATCAAGCAGGAAGAAGTTTTCCGTGTGCGGAAAAGCTGTATCAGCACCTACATCAGCCACGTTAGCTTTCATTTCATTTATGGCAAGGTCATACGTTTGCTTCTTATCCCCGGAAAGGAACCACCAGCTGTCATGGTTTGCATTATACTTATCTGCAAAAGCACGCAGGCGGGGAACACTGTCCCGCTCAGGGTCGATGCTTATGGAAATGAATTGTACAATGCCTTCATTCTTTACATAAGATTCCTGCAGGCGCTTCATATTACGGGCCAGGCCGGGGCAAATGCTCGGGCAGGTTGTAAAGAAGAAATTCACCACCAATATTTTACCGTGCGCATCATCTAAAGAAACCTGCTTTCCCAATTGATTTTTAAAGCTCATGTTGCTTACACGATGCCATATGGTATCAGGATACTTTTTGCCGTTCTTTTCGATAGTTTGCACTGTATCAAAAAAATACTTTTTCGGCATGTGTACTGCATCTTTGCTGATGAACTTTACGATCAGATAGCCTGCGAAGGGCAGCAACATTGCAATAATTAAGGCGAGGAATGCTCTTTTATTCAAGGTCAGTTTTTATGAAGAGTGCAAAGATAACCTGAGAGTATTGAATAAAACTTTTTTGAGCCCTTAACGGCGTTTTTTTAAATCCTGTTTTCTGATGTACCCGGTCAGTACATGCCATAACGCAAGAGGCTGTTTCCGGGGAAACAGCCTCTTGTATAAATAAATTCAGAACTTAAGGTTTTGCATGAGGAGTGACCGGTTTAGGGTTTCCTTGCTTATTTTCAACATAGGTGCGGCTGCCTGCATCAGTGTTACGCATTTCTTTCCAGCTGTTGCCATCCATAAGAAAGGCAATGATGAACCACACAAAAAGTACAAGAGGAACAGTAATGGTCATGATCATATTTCTGATCTCATCACCGAGGTGCATGAATACTGCAACGATATAATAAGCCTTCAGCAAAGTAAGGACAGCAATTACGATCTTGGTAGTCAGAACAACTGTATAAGACACATCCTCCCCTTTTGCATATAAAAAGAATCCCAATGCAAGCTCTATTATTGTCAGGCCGGATAATACCCAAAATGTTTTCCATATCCTTCCTGTCCCTGCCGAGTGATCGGGAGCATGTGTTATTTCCGGTGATATTGTATGTTGACTCATATTAAAACAGATATTAGATGTTAGACATTAGATGTTAGACCAGTCATTTACACCAGATAAAAACAAAGAAATACAAATACCCAAACCAGATCTACAAAGTGCCAGTACAATCCGGCCTTCTCGATCATTTCATAATGGCCTCTCCTGTCAAACATCCCCAGTTTAGTTTGAATATACATGATGATATTAATCACAACACCGCTGAATACGTGGAAACCGTGAAAGCCTGTGATACCAAAGAAATAACTGCCAAAAGCAGGCCGGCCAACATTATTCACATGAAGGTCTGAAGTGCTGATGAGGTTCCTAAGTTCTGCATCACTCATTGCTGTTGTTGCAGTATGTGCCGCATTCTCCCCATGTTGCAATGTGCCGGCTATATGTGCCAGCTGATCGTGAGGTGTTTTTTGCAAGGCCACCATCATTGCTTCATGAGATGCTG
>JBGTJG010000089.1:0-3401 GCA_041745235.1 Ferruginibacter sp.
TTGGAGCTTCTTGCGGCACAACAATATTATTCCTCAGCCACTCTTCACTTTTTATAAGACGTCCGGTTACAGATTCATAATATCTCCACGGGCCGTGCTTTACACTGTATTGTTCTGCTTTTACTATCTTAAAATCGATGATTTCGTTGTTACCTGTTCCGTAAACCGGGATAGTATCAAACGGTGCATCGGGATTGTATCCTTTCCAGCTTTCCTCACGGATAAGTTCTCCTAAAGGTGTGTAATATTGCTGAGGGCCGTCTTTACCACCATGCAGGTAGGTTTCAAAACCGATAGGGTCACCCATTAAAGTATAACGGCGCCAGATCCCCTCTTTCGCATTGTCTTTGTAAATGCCTTCCTCTTCAAAACCGGGCTCACCGCGAAGTTCTTCTACACGGGTTACCCATTTGCCCTGCTTAAGTCCTTTTTTATCTATGCGGTTTATAGTGTCCCGCTTTGCACTTATTTTAAATGATTTGTATTGGGCTGTGGCACTAAACCCCGCAAAAAGGAAAAATAAAATAATATGTAAGTAACGGTATCTTTTTAAGTTCATTGGGTTGTAATTTTATATTTCAAATTTAGGTAACAATTAAAGTAAGAAATGTTAATTAGGAAGTCCTTTAAATTGCTTTCAACTAACCTTTTTACACTGATGATTAATGAAAGACTTTAAAAAATACTATATCATACCCGCCACCCCGGAAGAAGTTTATGCAGCCCTCACCAACCCTGCCACCATACAGTTATGGAGCGGCGATCCTGCTGTGATGAGCACAGAAGCAGGCAGTGAATTTTCACTCTGGGAAGGCAGCATTGAAGGAGTAAACGTAGAGTTTGAAAAAGATAAAAAGATTGTGCAGCAATGGTATTTCGGGGAGCAGGAAGAGCCATCCGTGGTTACAATAAAACTTTTTCCCGATAGAACAAAAACTTCAGCAGAACTCCGTCATACAAATATCCCCGATGAAGCTTATGAAGAAATTGTTGCAGGATGGAACGAAAACTATTTCGGCAGCCTTATTGAATTTTATGAGGAATAAATAAGGTAATTTCATAAAAGAAATCTGTGAACATAGATTACAGTGCGGTTATATCTTTTAAAATATACCGACAATGAACCAAACACCGGCTGCTCCCCTGCCAAACCAACCGGCGGAAATTAACCGACTTCGGATAAATTCGATTGATGTACTGCGTGGCATCGTAATGGTAATCATGGCGCTCGACCATACCCGGGATTTTTTTCACATTTCTGCCAATTTGGACGATCCGCTAAACCTGAAAACCACTACACCCCTTTTGTATTTCACGAGGTGGGTAACCCATTTTTGCGCACCTGTTTTTGTTTTCCTCTCGGGCATTTCTATTTATTTACAAAGCCTGCGGAAAACAAAAAAAGAACTATCCAGTTTTTTAATAAAAAGAGGGCTGTGGCTCATCTTTGTTGAAGTAGCCATCGTAACACTTGGAATCACATTCGATCCCGGGTATCACTTTATTGTATTGCAAGTGATCTGGGCTATTGGGATAAGCATGGTCATACTTGGACTTCTTATTTGGCTGCCACTATCTATGATTCTTATATCAGGCCTTATTATCGTGTTTGGCCATAATATTCTTGATACCTATGAATCCGCAAAAGATTTTAAAGCAGGAATTATTTGGGAGTTTTTACATCGGGGCGGCGTAAAACCATACGGTACCAATCGATTCCTGGGAGTATTTTATCCTTTTTTACCGTGGACCGGGCTAATGATGGTAGGGTATTGTGCGGGTACATTTTTTACTTCACGGGTTTCGGCTTTGAGGAGAAAGAAAATTCTTCTTTTCATTGGTATAGGATTGATATTGTTTTTTGTAGTAATCAGATTCATCAATACGTACGGCGACCCTAATCCATGGACTGTTCAAAAAGATAACCTGTACACATTTTTATCTTTTATGAAAGTGCATAAATATCCTCCTTCGCTGTTGTATTTATGTATAACGATAGGGCCTGCGCTGATTCTGCTTGCCTTTTTGGAAAAAATAAAAAATGGGTTTACCAATGTAATGAGTATTTACGGGAGAACCGCATTCTTCTATTACATCCTGCATTTTTATCTGATTCACCTGCTCAGCAGCATTACATTTTTCGCCCGCGGCCATTCATTTCAGGATGCCATCAATTCTATGCAAAACCTGCCGTTTATGTTTGTGGTGCCGGGAGAAGGGTTTGATCTCGGAATAGTGTATTTGGTGTGGGCAGCAGTGGTCATAGCTTTATATCCTCTATGTAAGCGGTACGACAGGTATAAAAAAAGCCACAAAGAAAAATGGTGGCTCAGTTATTTGTAACAATGTAAAGACTCTCTATTTTATTACTACGCTGAACAATTTGTCGTTACCGAAAAATCCTTCAAGTTCGTCCCCTTCCACGCATGAGCCAACACCCTCCGGCGTGCCGGTATAAATAAGATCACCTTCATTTAAATAAAAATATCGGGTTATGTGCTCAATGATTGCATCAAAGCAAAAAAGCATATTATCAGAATCTCCTTTCTGAACTTCTTCACCGTTTTTTTTCAGGGAGAAAACCAGACTTTTTGAATTGATCCAATCCGCCATATTAATAAAGCTTCCGACAACGGCAGAGTTGTCAAACGCTTTAGCCTTCTCCCACGGCAATCCTTTTTTCTTCATTTCATCCTGCACATCTCTGGCAGTAAAATCAATACCTACACTTATCGCATCATAATATTCACAAGCTAGACTCGCAGGAATATTTTTTCCCGGTTTAGAAATTCGCAATACCAGCTCACATTCATAATGAAGATTCTTAGTAAAATCCGGATAGTAAAATTCATCACCTTCTTTTAACAGTGCATTTTCCGGCTTCATAAAAATTACAGGCTCATCCGGAACTTCATTACCCAACTCTTTTGCATGCTCTGCATAATTCCTTCCTATACAAACGATCTTCATAATTTTATTTTATTCTGCTTTAAATATTATCTGATTGCATAAACTCATGGTACGCTCCGCACCTATTGCAGCAAAGTTTTCTATCACTTCTACACTTCCTTTTAATTTAGCTTTTAAAACCGGTATTTCCGACGGCTCCCATTTGCTAAGCACAAAATCTGCCTGCATTCCTTTGCGGAAATTATCTCCGATACCGAAACGCAGTTTTGGGTATGCATCTGTTCCTAAAATTGCCTGAATGTCTTTAAGGCCGTTATGCCCGGCATGTGTTCCCGCTGTTCTCAGGCGCAATTTTTCTATAGGCAAAGCGAGGTCATCTACCACTGTCAAAGTATTTTCCAAAGGCACTTTTTCTTTATCCTGCCAGTATTTAAATGCTCTGCCGCTCAGGTTCATAAATGTGGTAGGGCAAACACAAATATACAATTTTC
>JBGTJG010000090.1:0-13962 GCA_041745235.1 Ferruginibacter sp.
ACCAGCCCGCAGAACAAACTTATCGGCTTACACGCGGCTTGTTAGAAGTGTGCAATGAATTTAATCAGACTGTAGGCATCCTCACAAAAAACTCCTGGATCATTAAAGACAAAGATATCCTTCAGGAAATGGGCAAGAAAAATATTGTATCTGCAATGGTATCTATCACCTCATTTAATGAAGACCTGAGGCGGAGCATGGAACCACGCACTACTACAGCAAAACAAAAATTAAAAGTAATAGAAGAGCTCAGCAAAGCAGGTGTGCGCATGGGGATAATGATGGGCCCTATGATCCCGGGATTGAACGAACATGAAATGCAACGCATCATGAAAGCCGCAGCAGACCACGGCGCTACGTTTACTGCATACACATTCATTCGCCTGAACGGCGCTATTAAATTCTTATTCCACGATTGGCTATATAAGAACTTTCCAAACCATGCAGATAAAGTATGGCATCTCATAGAACAAAGCCATGATGGAAAAGTAAATGATTCCCGATGGGGCGTGCGTATGCGTGGCGAGGGAAACATAGCTCAGATCGTAGCACAGCAATATAAAAAATACGGCTTGCTGTATAATATGAATGCAGAAGAATGGAGTTTAGATACAAGCCTTTTTAAAAGGCCGGGGGAGCAGGGGAGGTTGTTTTGATAAACCTCAAATAAAAAAGCCGCCGTCCACGAATAAATTCGGACGGCGGCTTTTTTGAACAGAAGTTAATTCAACTTTGCACCGAGAAACTCTACAAGCCTCTCGTCACTCATCTTATTTGAAGTACATTCTGTAGCTTTTACATTCTTATACTGGGGCGTATCTGCCAGCCAATGTATAAAACGCTCCTGCGCCTGGCCTGTACCGGTAACGTGCACCACTTGGGCATTCACCATATGGGAAGTGATTTCTTTAAAAAACTTAACCCGCAAAGCATTTTCGTGGTTATGTAAATTTTTCTCACTGGAATTATCAGGAGCCCCTTCGCCCGCAACATGTGCAATTACACTGTAATCTTCTGCTTCAGGATTTTCTTTACCCACTACAGTTGCGTTGAAATTATCCATCCAGATTCCAAATTTTCTTTGTTCAGACATATATCGTTGGTTTAATGTATCTCTTTTAAGTCAAAAAGTATACCGTTAAAACTGACTGTCAAAAATGCATAACAAGTTTAAAATCATTGGGAATACCTTAAAATTTAGCATTTAATCGCTAAATTAATTAGTATATTTACATAATTAATCTCCTATGACAAGAACTGAAGAAAAACTGAGCATCCTTGCTGATGCCGCAAAATATGATGTGAGTTGTTCCAGCAGTGGCAGCAAACGTCAGAATAAAGACAAGGGCTTGGGCAATGCAAGCAATGGTATTTGCCATGCCTATACGGAAGATGGCCGATGTGTATCCCTTCTGAAAATTCTGCTGACAAACTTTTGTATTTATGATTGTGCTTATTGCGTAAGCAGAAAAAGCAATGATATAAAACGCGCCGCATTCACCGTACAGGAAGTGGTCGATCTTACTATTAATTTTTATCGCAGAAATTATATTGAAGGATTATTCCTGAGCTCCGGCATTTTTACAAATGCAGATTATACAATGGAACGGTTGGTAGCAGTTGCAAAAAAATTGCGAACGGAACATAATTTCAACGGTTACATCCACCTCAAAACTATCCCGGGCGCAAGTGAAGAACTGATGAAAGAGGCCGGCCTATGGGCAGATCGACTGAGCATCAATGTAGAAATGCCCACAGAAAAAAGTCTTGCTCTTTTGGCGCCGGATAAGAAGCGGGAGGACATGATCAAGCCGATGCAATACCTTAAGCAGGAGATCATCGCTAATAAAGAAGAAAAGAAATTATTTAAGAAAGCACCACTGTTTGCACCCGCCGGGCAAAGCACACAAATGGTTATCGGCGCCACACCGGAAACAGATCTTGAAATTTTGTACATGGCAAACGGCTTTTACAAAAGCATGAACATGCGCCGTGTTTATTATTCCGGTTATGTGCCTATAAGCAATGACAATCGTCTGCCGGCTATTGGTACACCTGTGCCCATGATCCGCGAGAATCGTCTGTACCAGGCAGATTGGCTCATGCGGTTTTATGGTTTTAAGGTGAATGAAATAGTAGATAAACAAAATCCGCTGCTGGATATTGATATAGACCCTAAGCTTGGATGGGCACTGCGCAACCTGCATCTTTTTCCAATGGATATAAACACGATCGATTACCAATTGCTGATGCGGGTGCCCGGCATAGGAATACAGAGTGCAAAGAAAATTACCGCCGCCCGAAAATTTGCACGGCTCACTTGGGATAATTTAAAGAAGATTGGGATTGCAGTAAACCGTGCAAGGTATTTTGTGCATACTGATACGCTGCATGATCTGCGTGACCTGCAACCTATGCAGATAAAACAATTTATTATGCAGGAAGGTAACAGCAAATACAAGCCTAATTTCTCACCGCAGCTAAAGATATTTTAATGAATATCGTTATCTATGATGGCAGCTTTGAAGGCTTGCTCACAGCGGTGTTTGAGATTTATGAATATAAAATTGCAGAGCCCTCCATCATGAATAGTGAGATGGCTGTAGGCAGCCTGTTTGGTAATCTCCATCATGTGCAATCAGATAATACAAAAGGAGAAAGGGTTTATAAAAAGCTCAAGCAAAAGCTTACCGCAAATGCCCTTTCACAATTGTACAAATGCTTTTTGTCAGAAATGCGGGATATCGAAAATGTGATCTACAGATATATCGCATATGTGCTTTCATCAAAAGTTCCTGTCGAAAATAATTACGGCCATCCGGATGTATTGATGCTGCAGCAGGTCAGCCGAAAAGTGCATCGGGAAAAACACCGCATGGAAGCCTTTGTGCGTTTTCAGCTTACAAAGGATAATTTATACTATTGCCTTATTCAACCTGATTATAATGTGCTGCCGCTTATCAGTAGTCATTTTGAAAAGCGCTACGCAGACCAACGCTGGCTTATTTACGACAGCCTGCGAAAATATGGTTTGTATTACGATCTCCATAAAATAGAAGAGGTTTCTCTCAATTTTGAAACTGATCTGAACAGTAAAACATCCCTGCAGGAGATTTGCGATGAAAAGGAAGAACTGTATCAGCAGCTATGGCGAACGTATTTCAGCAGTGTAAATATTGCCGCAAGAAAAAACATGAAGCTCCATATTCAGCATATGCCAAAAAGATATTGGCGTTACCTCACAGAAAAGAAAGGAAGTGTAAACGGCGAATATTAAGCTTAGCTTAATTCCGGCCTTTGTGAATATTTTATACATAAAACAAACTAACTTGACTTAACTCTAAGCTTGCTTAAAATCTGCACATGGATAATCATCAATGGCGAAAGTTAAATGGGGATATTATTTCAGGACCTATAGAGGATGAAGTAAGAAGAATTATTGTTGAAGAAAAGGAAAAGGGAAATGTACTGAAAGCCTGCATAGGCACAGATAGCCAGGTAAAAGGAAAGGAAACGGAATTTGCTACCGTTATTGTATTTGTCCGCAAAGGAAAGGGCGGCTTCATGTACATACATAATGAAATTTCACTTCAAAAAATGGGCATTAAAGAAAGGATGCTTACTGAAGTTGCCAAAAGTATTGACATCGCTTACAGCCTTTGCCGCATATTTACACTTTACAATATAGAAATGGAAGTGCACGCGGATATTAATACCGATCCCAATTTTAAAAGCCATGATGCATTTAAAGAAGCGATGGGTTATATCATGGGGATGGGTTTTGTTTTCAGGGCAAAGCCGCATGCATTCGCGAGCTCTAGTTGCGCCAATAAAGTGGTTCAGTAATTATATAACTTTTCGACTTAAGCTCTGATTTTTATTTTCAAAAAGTAATTTTTATGGCAATTGTAGGAAAATAATATTTATCACTTTTCAAAAAAGAGATGCTTTCATCTTTTTCCATTTTATAAACAGCTGTAAGTTTTCGTGCCTTTTTTTTATTTCGGATTGAAGCAAGATACAATACTCCTCCGCCAATATTCAGAAACACTCCTGCCCCCAGAGTAGAAATATAAGTATCAAGATCATGAGTTTTCGGTAAGGCAACTGCTAAGGTCGCCACGCCTCCTCCTATCAGCATACAACCCAGAATACGCTGATTTTTACTTTTTATTTTATACTTTCCTATTCCTTTACCTGTTTCGGATTTACTTTGGCTGTATGAGACAGAGATAATACAGAAGACAATTCCCATGGTAAATAATATATTTTTCATAGCAGCTAATTTTGGATAAATTTTGCTGTAAATATATCAACGGGCAGAAAAAATACTCTTGACATAAGTCAATAAATCGGTAAAGGAAATATTTGTAAGAGCATTCCGCAATAAGGTGGTAAGATGTTCCGATTATATTTGGAACGTCTTTCCGCCTTATCTGCTCTTTTTAAAAACGCCTTACGGCTTTAATTTATCTTTTTGCCGTCCTCGAAGGATGATCAACCATCAACCCGTTCCACACCCTCTTCCCTTGTAACCTTCTCACCAAAAACATCAGTCCCACAAATAGAAAAAAGAACGGTCCCAGGAAGCCTAATATTCCTATCCACTTCCCACCATAAAATTGCTCCATCGGCCGCTTCAGTCTTTCCGCAATAATGTACATGCTCGGTACCATTATCAGCGTAAGGAAGAAAGCGAATATTAATCCGAAGATCAATGTCCAGCTAAGTGGCCCCCAGAATACCACACTATCCCCACCGAAGAAAATATGCGGGTTCAGTTTCTGAAATAAGGAAACAAAATTGATATTAAATCCTACTGCCAACGGCAACAAACCAAGCATCGTTGCAAGTGCAGTTAACAATACAGGGATGATCCTGATCTTTCCGCCTTGTATCGCCGCTTCCCGGGTGCGTGCACCGCGACTCCGCAACTCGTCAGTAAATTCGATCAATAAAATTCCGTTCTTAATTACAATACCTGCAAGACCTATGATTCCTACGCCCAGCATGATCGTTGCAATTGTCATACCTGTTGCAGCATAGCCTATCAATACACCGATGATGGAAAAGAAGATTTCCGTAAGTACAATAAACGGTTTACTTAGCGCATTGAACTGTAGTACAAGAATTAAAAAGATCAATCCCAATGCGGTAAGCAATGCCATCCCGAGAAAACTCTGTGTTTCTGCTTCCTGTTCACTTTGCCCTGATTGTTTAATGGTAACGGATGGCGGAATTTTTGATTTCGTTTTAAAGTCTGCAATTTTTATTGCAAGTTGTTTATTCACTTCGCCCACCATAGACGGATCAGGTACATTTGATTGAAGCTGTATGGTTCTTTTCACATTTTTACGTGCAATCGCTCCCGAAGTATTGGTATAATCAATCGTAGCTACAGAACTTACAGGTATTGATTTCACGGTAAACGTATTCATATCCATAAAAGTGATACGCATGTTCATCAGATCCGTCACATTACTCCGCAGCAGATCAGAAGAACGAAGCTGTATCTTATATTCATCTTCACCTTCTTTTAATTTGCTTACTTCTTTACCGAAAACCGCAGTGCGCAATTCCATTCCGATCTGCCCTGTGCTCAGGCCCTGCGCCATTGCTTTTTCCCGATCAACATTTATAGTAATTTCAGGGCTGTTCAGATCCACATCAGTATGCAGATTTTCAATGCCGGCGATTTGATTTGTGTCTAAATAGTTGGAAAGGTTTGCTGCAACTTTGGATATCTCTTCAAATTCGTCTCCGGTTATTTCCACATTAACGGGCGGATCGGTTGGCGGGCCGCCATCTTCCTGAGCCACCTCTATGCTTGCACCCGGTATGCCTTTCATTTGCTTTCTTATTTCATCCATAAATGGCATCGTCTTCTTCCCATCTCTCTTTTCATACTCTACAAATGAAACCTGTATGCGTCCGAGATTAGATTGTATGCTGCGGTTGTTATCACGCGGATTGTTAGCACTGTTTGCTACGTTTGTAATAATACTTTCGACGATCGCTCCCTTCTTCCCGGGCAGTTCTTTTTCCAAGATCTTTTGAACTTTTCCTTCCAGCATGGTAGTAACCGTGTTTGTTTTTTCTACAGAAGTTCCTACCGGCATTTTTACATACACATAAATAAAATTCGGATCGCCGCTCGGGAAGAATGTCATTTTATTTCCGCGAGCTATCAGTAATAAAAGCGATAACGGAAATAAAACAAACAGGCTAACCAATGCCCATGCAGGGCGGCTTCCCTGCAATATCCATTTTAACAGTCGCTCGTATTTCCGCATCAGCGAAGGCAATATCCTGTTCTGAAATGTATGTATCACGTCGCGGAACACATACCTGTTCAGGATCGCCAGCAGATCCATAAACAAAAGGAAGTTTGCAAGGCCATGCCACCCTGCAAGATGCAATACAAGCGCAAAACCAATCGCTGCCCAAAACCACCATTTCTTAAACAGCAAAGATTTCTTTTCTTCAAATTCTTTTCCTTCCCGCTTCATGAATGTAACCGCGAAAACAGGATTAAATATAAAGGCTACAATAAGCGATGCCGCCAGCGTAAGTATCAGCATCGTGGGCAGGTAGATCATAAACTTCCCAATGATACCTTTCCAAAATAACAGCGGGAAAAACGGCGCAAGCGTAGTTGCTGTACCCGCCAATACCGGTATAAATATTTCTCCCGCAGCTTCTTTAGCGCTTCTGATGATCGGAACCTTGCCGTTGTTATAAATACGATGCGTATTTTCTATCACCACAATAGCATCATCCACAATTATCCCCAGCCCGAAGAGTAAAGCAAAAAGCACAATAAAATTGAGCGTTACCGGTGTACCCACCATGGCATCTGCCACCGGCAAAAAGAGGAAGGCAACAAAAATACTCAGCGGCACACTAAGGGCCACAAAGAATGCATTCGTTACGCCCATAAAAAACATAAGTACAAGCAGCACCAGCACAAACCCAATGATGATGGTATTTACCAGATCATTGAAAGATGTAGCAGTAGCCTTACTCTGATCGCCGGTGATAACCACATTTAATTTCTCCGGTATCTCCCCGTCTTTCTGCATTTGCGCAGCAATAGCTTTTACCTTAGTTGCGGCATTTATCAGGTTTTCACCCGCACGTTTTACAATATTTATAGTAACTACATTCTTACCGTCTAACCGTGCATAACTGTCTTTTTCTTTTATGGTGTCTTTTAATTCTGCAATGTCTTTCAGGTAAACAGTTGCACCCTGCGAACTGCTTCGCACAATAATATTTTGCAGGTTGAGGGCAGATGTAAATTGCCCTTTAATTTTTATCGTTCGCCGCATATCACCTACTGTCACCAAGCCGCCGGTAATATCATTATTCTCCCTGCTTATGGCATTCTCAATATCCATGAAACTGATCTTTGCAGCCTGCATTTTATATGGATCAGCATTTACCTGAATCTCTCTTTCCGGTGCGCCCACAATTTCTGCCCGTGTTATTTCAGAAAGCTCTTCAAACTTATCCTGCATTTTATCAGCATATCCTTTCAGCTGCACGCCATCATAATCGCCGCTTAGGTTTACGAACATGATGGGCATTTCGCTAAAAGCAAATTCCTGCGCATTCGGTTCTGCGGTGAGGTCGTTGGGCAGATCAGATTTGGCTTTATCTATTGCATCTTTAACTTTCAGTTTCGCAAATTCTGTTTTTACATCCGTATCAAATTCTACGATAATAAGGCTGTAATCTGTTTGCGATGTACTCGTGATCTTATTCACTTTCGCCCCGCTTATTCCTTTCAGTTGCTTCTCTATCGGGCGTGTCACAAGGTTCTCAATATCTTTCGGCGAGTTTCCCACATACACTGTCGTCACACTTATGGTAGGCACAACAATATCCGGGAACTGTTCCTTCGGCAGCGAATTAAACTTCATCAAGCCGTACATGGTAATTAGGATGGTGATAATGTATACCGCCGTTCTGTTATCTACCGCCCATGATGTAGGGCCAAACTCTTTAAACTTTTTGCTGACTCCTTCTATGAATTGTTTCATAAACCCTTTTTATTTTTCTCCGGCAATTATATTTTGGTGTGGCGTGCCCCTCCGGGTCGGGCTATACGCTGCAATCTTTTGTTCGTTCCTCACAAAAGGATTTCCGCTCCTATCCCTCACACAACCGTTCACATTTAAGTTTTGGTTTTCAATATCAGAATCCATCTGCCAATCCTAACTTGGGTGTGTCGACTGTCAACTGACAACCGTCAACTGACCTCTGCCCTACAACACCTCAGTCGTAATCCCCTGTCCTTCATAAATACTCTGATATCCTTCTGTAATAAGCATCTCGCCGGCAGCTAGGCCTGTTTTCACTTCTACATTATTGCTGTATACCTCACCGATGTTTATTATTTTTTTCTTAGCTACCGTTCTGCCGTTTGCCCTTTTTTCCAATACGTAGACATACTTTCCTGTTTCATCAGTCTGCACTACGTTTATCGGAATCACTATTGCATTTGCTGCTGCATAATCCACAATGCGCACCTTTGCTGATTGATTAGGCTTAAGCATCGGATCATACGGCACTTTTATTTCCGCAACAAATCCGCGGTTAGCCGCATCTACCGATTGGCTGATAAGTGATACAGGTGCATTGATAATTCTGCCGATATCTGCAATAGTTATTTCTGCAGGCGAGCCTTTTCTCAAACGGCTTATATAATTTTCGGGAACACTGGTCACAACTTTAAGAGAAGAGGTATTTACAATTTTGATCTGCGGGCCCATAGCACCCATCCCGGTAAAAGTTTCACCAACACGTATGTTCACTACATCGGCAATTCCGGAAACATCACTGTAAACATTTGCAGTATTCAATTGCTCTACTGAAACTTTAACGCCTTCATTAGCAGCCGATAATTGGTTTTGTAACGCCTGCACATTTGTGTTGGCTGTTATCAATTGCACTTCGGTGCCTATTCCCTGGTCCCACAAATTTTTCTGTCTTGCTGCAAGGTTTTTTGCAAAACCAAGTTGTGTTCTTATTCCTGCAAGCTGCTGACGGGCTGCAGTAACCTGCTGCCGCATGATCGCATCATCCAGTTTTAAAAGCAACTGCCCTTTTCGTACATTTTGTCCCTGTTGAACATACACTGCTCTCACCTGCCCACCCATGCCCCGCGGCGAGATGTAAGAAATATTATCTGCATCTACTTTGCCCTGCAGATCTATGTAGTGCGTAAAATTCTGAACGGTAACCGGTGCCACAGCCACCAACTTAATTTTAGCACTGTTAGCCGTACTGCTGTCAGTAAGAGCAAGTTCATCCTGCAGCTTCTTTATTTCCTCTGCTGTTTTGCCGCTTTCTGATTTTAATTTTTCAAGACGTACTTTTTTCTCGTTTACTGATGCAGTAACATCTTTTTTCCCTTTACAGGATACTGCAGTCAAAACAGTGAATACAAGGATAATGATCGGTA
The DNA here is from genome assembly GCA_041745235.1 of Ferruginibacter sp. Taxonomy (GTDB): domain Bacteria; phylum Bacteroidota; class Bacteroidia; order Chitinophagales; family Chitinophagaceae; genus Ferruginibacter. The sequence continues at coordinate 9,470 of JBGTJG010000090.1, forward strand.
ATATTTTTTTCATCTTTTGCTTTTATCAGGTGTTTCAGAAATTCTCTATAGTTTTCCTATTGCTTTATTATAATCGATTTTTGCAATGATCGCATCGTATAAAGCAGCGTAATAATTATTCTGCGCTACTTTTAATTCCGCTTGTGCGTTGTATATTTCCTGGTTGCTGCCCAGGCCGGCTTCATATTTTTTCTTTGTGGTATTGTAAACCTGCTCTGCCAGTTGCATATTCTTTTTTTGATTGTCCATCGTAACAACCGCAGCCGTTATTTTCAATCTTGCCTGTACTACATCATTATCAATAGCTGCCTCAAGCTGCTGCAGATTATTTTTTGTTTTCTCCAATTCAAATTTTGCTTTCTGTATTCTGGCTTTTCTCGCAAATCCATCAAAAATGGGCACATTCAGTTTTAGTCCGACAAGTGATGTGGTGTACCATGGCCCCTCACTGCCACCCTTAAAAAAATTAAATTCCTCCCGCAGCGCATTTTTACTGAAACTGCCAAATGCGGCGATGGTAGGTAGATTACTCAGCTTAAAGCGCTTAATATTTAGCTCCCCGAGTCGTTTGCCTATAGAAAGCAATTGGTATTCTTTCCTGTCTTCATATTTGTAATCATTTGTCAGGATCTTATTTTTTATTTTATCCTCCGTGATAGAATCCGTCAGGACGAGCGAATCCTTTTGCGGCATATTCATCAGGAATTTTAATCCGGCATTTCCCGCATCCAATTGACTCCGGACTTTTATTTTTTCTGTCTGCAGGTTATTCAGTTGTACGGTTACTTTATCTACATCAAGCCTTTCTGCAAACCCTTGTTTAAAGATCTCTTTCGTATCCTTCAGCAATTTTTCAAAACGTTCAATGTTAGCATCAAGGGATGTCATTTGTTGTCTCCCTACCACTAATTGATAATAAATCTTCTGCACGTTCACATTGATCATTTCCTCAGTCACTTCTGTTTGCTTGGTGTAAAACGATAATGCTGTTGACCGCGCCTTAAGGCCTATAAAAACCTGCCCGTCAAATAGCAACTGGGACGCATCAAAGCCGCCGCTCGCATTATATTTTGTACCGAACCGTACCGGGAAAAACGTTCCGGGAGGACCGCCTGAAAAGGCTGCCGGGATAACGCTGGTAGGAACATTGATGAAATTTTGAAATGTTCCTGTACCGTTCAGTTGCGGGTATGCGGCTGCTGTTATTTCCCTGTTGGTTTGTTCCTGAATTTTATAATCCAGTAATGCATTCTTTACCTGCACACTGTTTTGTTTTGCATAATCTACGGCCTGCTGCACGGTAAAATTGTTTACCTGCTGCGCTTCAGCAGAGCCCAAACTGATAATTCCCAAAAGAACGTATCCGAAAATTTTAATAATATTATTTTTCATTTGCTTTGGTCTTTTTTATTCTGTCCAAATGATATTTTGCCGCAAGCTTATATCCTTTAGGAGAAACAATCCCATACAGGAAATGCAGTGTGAGTTCTTCCTCTATTGCGGCAAGATTGGATTTAACAGTAGTATGAAAATCAGGATTAAAAGGCAGCATCATACTTTCTACACGGTAGCGGGAAAGAATTTCTACTTCCAAATCCGGCCGGTACAATTCTTCTGCAATACCACGTAAAATATTTTCTTTTATTACCCCCTGCAGGTAATTGTGCTTATGCTCGGAAAACCTGAGATACGCCCGCGGATAATACTTTTGCATATCAAATACCAAAGCAGGGTTCATGGATCGGAATATCTCCATCATAAAGTCCATAGCAAGGAATATTTCATGAATGGCATTCAGAGAGCCTTCCTTATCTTTTTGGCAGCAGGCTTGGTTGTTTTGAATAACAGAGGCGATAACATCATCCACCAGTGCATCTTTATCTTCGTAAAAGCGATAAACCGTTTTCTTGCTGATGCCGAGAGCAGTAGCAATATCATCCATGCTCACACTGCGCAGGCCATATTTCATGAAGAGGCCATGTGCGGTTTGCTTTATCCTTTCTCCTGTTTCCGGTGTTTCTGTCATAATTTGGTCTGCAAAACTACGGAAACTTTTTATGTAGCAATAGTTTCCATGTTAAATAATTGTTACCCACTCACCTTTTATACATCCAAATCCTTTCTTACAGGTCCTCTCAATAAATTATCTTTGTTCATACATTATTATGCAAACTCCTTTTGTATCACGCAAGCTTTTTCAATATTTCCTGCAGGGGTTGCTAATACTTGCACCGGTAACGATAACTATCTATGCTATATTCTGGGTGATATCCGGTATTGACAGCTTAATACCCATCTTCAGCTATACAGATGAAGCCGGCGTAACACATGTGCAGAATTACGGCCTTGGCTTTATCATTATAATAGGCGCGATAATATTGATCGGTTATTTCAGTTCCTTTTTCATTACCGGCCGAATAATCAGTTTCCTGGATAAAGCGATGCAAAAAGCACCCGGCATAAAACACATCTATGGTACTACCAGAGATTTCTTTGAAGCATTTGCGGGTGACAAGAAAAAGTTTACCCAAAATGTGCTTGCCAATATTGATGATAATGATGTGTGGCGTATGGGTTTTATCACTAAAGATGATATGAGCGATTTTGGTCTTCTTGATTACGTGGCGGTTTATGTTCCGATGTCTTATTCTGTTGCAGGAAATGTGTACATCATACCAAGGGAGAGAATAAGGAACATCACTCACATCACGAGTGCGCAAACGATGAAATTTGCCGTGAGCGGCGGTGTGACGGACATTACGGAAGAGCCGCATGCCATATCGGATGATACAAAGGCTTGATCAGTTCAGATATAAAAATATTATGAAATTTTTTTTTCGCTCTGCATTATTTATCACGCTGTTATTGGGGGCCTCGTTGCCGTCCTTTTGCTGGGGCTTTTATGCGCATCAGAAAATAAACTTTTATGCTGCCTTTTTATTGCCCCCTGAGATGATGGTCTTGTACAAACCCAACCTCAGTTTTATTTCTGAGCATGCAATAGATCCTGACAAACGCCGTTATGCAGTAAAGGATGAAGGGCCACGCCATTTTATTGATATAGACCGTTACGGCGTTTATCCTTATGATTCGCTTCCACGCAAATGGAGCGATGCAGTTGCAAAATATTCTCAGGATACACTTATGGCATACGGTATAGTACCTTGGCATGTACAAACCATGCTGAGCAGGCTCACGGCGGCATTTAAAGAAAAGAACTTCAGTCGTATCATGAAGAACAGCGCAGAAATAGGGCACTATATTTCAGATGCACATGTGCCGCTTCATGCAAACAGCAATCACAACGGTCAGCATACGAATCAAAAAGGCATTCACGGTTTCTGGGAAAGCCGCGTACCCGAGTTGCTTGCTGAAAAACAATGGGATTTTATGATTGGCAAGGCTACATACATAAAGAATCCGAGCTCCTTTATTTGGGACCGGGTACTTGAAAGTGCTAAGGCAGCAGACAGTGTATTAGACATGGAAAGAGAGCTTACAAAGGAATTCTCCGCAGATCAGAAATATTCTTTTGAAGAAAGGAAAGGAAAAGTGATCCGCCAATATTCAGCAGCCTTTACCATTGCTTTTAATAAAAAACTGGACGGCATGGTAGAGAGAAGAATGAGGCAGTCTATCGGCAGTATCGCTTCTTTCTGGTACACCGCCTGGGTAAATGCGGGGCAGCCTGATCTGAAAAGCCTTACGAAAAGAAAATTTACAGAGGAAGATGCAAAAGAGTTTGAAGAACTCAATACTCAATGGAACAGTGCGGGTAAAATGATTGGCAGGCAGGAGGAAGATTAATTCGCAGTTTACGTAGTTCTTATCGCTTTACTCAACATTAATAATTCTTTTGCCGATTAAGAATTGCATAATTTTGCCGCTGCAAAAAACGCATACATTTTGGTTCATAATTTCAATGCAGGCCCATCAGTATTACCTCTAGAAGTTTTTAAAGAAGCCGCTGCTGCTGTCTTAAATTACAATGATACCGGGTTGTCTATTCTTGAATATGGCCACCGCACACCTGCATTTGAAGGTATTATTCAGGAGGCAAGATCGTTAATGAAAGAGCTTATGGATCTGGATAATGATCACGAAGTTCTTTTTCTGCACGGTGGCGCTTCCACCCAATTTATGCAGGTGCCGATGAATCTTTTGGATAGCAAAGAAATTGCAGCCTACACTGATACTGGCATTTGGGCTGCTAAGGCAATAAAAGAAGCAAAGCTGTTCGGAAAACCGGAGATCGTATGTTCATCAAAAGATAAAAATTATACTTTTTTGCCAAAGGATTTTGCAGTTCCCAATGATGCAAAATATTTTCACATCACCACAAACAATACGGTCTACGGTACGCAATGGCACAAAGTTCCGCTTACATCAAACTCAATGATAGCGGATATGAGCAGCGATATTCTCAGCCGCTCTATGAATTTTAATGCATTTGATCTGATTTATGCCGGTGCACAGAAAAATATCGGTGCAGC
>JBGTJG010000091.1:0-3782 GCA_041745235.1 Ferruginibacter sp.
TTTTCCAGTTTTTGGTGGTGAAGCACAACGAACACCAAATAGAGGAGATAAAGCAACTGGCAAAAGAGATTGGTGTAGACCAGGTGCGTTTTAAAACTGCACAGGTATACGATTACGAAAACGATCCCAACAACCTTATACCTGTCAATGAAAAATACAGCCGCTACAAACGCAATGCAGACGGCAGTTTTAAAGCAAAGAATAAATTTGCAAACAGTTGTCGCCGACTCTGGAGCGCAAATGTGATCACATGGGATGGCCTTGTAGTTCCCTGCTGTTTTGATAAAGATGCCATGCACCGCCTCGGCAATCTGAAGCATGAGCCATTTAAAAAGATATGGCACAACGAAAATTACAAACAATTCCGGGGAGAACTCATGAAAAGCAGGAAGAATATAGATATTTGTGCAAATTGCAGTGAAGGAGAGTCTGTTTGGAAATAGAAACCCTTTACCTAAATCTTTCTGATGACCCAAAATATATTCAACCATCGGCTGCGCCAGATATTGGTGTTGCTGCTTATCATTCTCATAGTTGTATTATTGATTGCCCAGCTCGCAGTTTTCCTGCCGGGGTTGCTGGGAGGTATCACACTGTATATCCTTAGTCGCGGTAAATATTTCCGGCTGGTTTTTCATAAGAAATGGAAGAAAGGTTGGACGGCCCTCGCCTTCATTTTATTTTACCTGGTCATTATTGCCCTGCCGGTTTATTTAAGCGTCACACTCGTTTCACCCAAGATCTCACAGGTAATGCAGAACCAGGAAAAGATCGTGAGTACCCTGCAGAACATATCTGAAAAGATCACAGCTAAAACAGGCATAAAGCTTACATCTCCTGACAATTTAAAGACCGCCACACAAAAGATCACATCTTTTGTACCAAGGCTGCTCAGCGGTGCGGGTACCATGCTGGCCAATCTGCTCATGATGTTCTTCCTGCTGTATTTCCTGCTCACCGGCGGGCGGGAGATGGAGAAATCACTTCACCGCATCATACCGCTTAAGCCGCATAACATAGACACACTCGCCGGCGAAACCAAAATGATGATAAAAGCGAATGCGCTCGGTATACCTATAATTTGTATTGTGCAGGGGATTTTTGCTGCATTGGGTTATTGGATATTCGGCTTGGATGATTGGGCGCTGTGGGGCTTCATTACAGGTGTGTTTGCATTTTTCCCCCTCGTAGGTACAATGATCGTTTGGGTGCCCCTCTGTATTTATTTGTTTTCGCAGGGTATGAACTGGCAGGGAATAGGTCTTGTCATTTACAGTCTGGTCGTTACTGGCAATGTAGACTATGCTGCACGCATCAGCTTCATGAAAAAGATCGGTGATGTGCATCCGCTCATTACCGTATTGGGTGTTATTGTCGGTCTGAAACTTTTCGGTTTCATAGGCCTTATTTTTGGCCCGCTCCTCATCAGCTATGTGCTTATCCTGGTTAAGATCTACATCAATGAATTTTCTGACAGTCACGAACCCGTGCCGCCGGAGCTTCAGATCAAAGAGGATACTCAATCTGTGGTACAATAATATAATTTAAAATCGTGTATATTCATTCCGGATATCCCCCAGTAATCTTTAAGTGTTTTCATGAGTATAGATAAAGACATAAACCAAACTAAATTTCGCAGCGATAAACAGAAAGTGATCATCAATATAATTTATACATCGTATTGGATCAATGAGAAAATAAGAGCGGTTTTAGATAAGGAGGATATCACTTCCCAGCAGTTCAATATTTTGCGCATACTGCGCGGTGCCGGCAAGCCCATTTCTACATTGCAGATCAGGCAGCGCATGATGGATAAGATGAGCGATACCAGCCGCATAGTGGACCGCTTGGTGGTAAAAAAGCTGGTAAAGAAAATTGTTTGCCCCGGCGATAAAAGAATGGTAGATGTAAGCATAACAGCAAAAGGCACTAAGTTGCTGGAAACACTTGACCGTTCCGCCGATGAATGGGACGCCATTGCATCTTCTCTTACAAAAACGGAAGCCGCAGCACTCAATAAGTTGCTGGATAAAATGAGGCAAAGCCTGTAACCTTCGTTTCCTCAAATTAATAATCCCTGTACATGAGAGCCTTGTTTCTGATATCTGCCTTACTTATTTATGCAGCCGGTGAGGCACAGCAAAAGCCCAAGCGGGAATTCCGCGGCGTATGGGTAGCTACACTCACCAATATTGATTGGCCGGATCAGGCAGTAGTCAGCAGTGAATCTCAAAAGGCTTCCTTTGTAAAATTGCTGGACATGCATAAGCGAAACGGTATCAATGCCGTCATCGTGCAGGTGCGCCCTTCAGCAGATGCATTTTATCCGTCGCAGTATGAGCCATGGAGCCAATGGCTTACCGGCAGGCAGGGTACGCCGCCCTTTCCTTATTATGATCCGCTGGAGTTTATGATATCAGAGGCACACAAACGCGGCATGGAGTTCCATGCATGGATGAATCCTTACCGCGCTGTTTTCAGCAGCAACAATGCATCCCTGTCTGCTACGCATGTTACACGCATTCACCCCGAGTGGTTCCTTACATACGATGGCAGAAAATATTTTGACCCGGGCAATAAGGATGCACAGCGTTATGTGGCCGCTATTGTAAAAGATGTTGTAAACCGGTACGATGCAGATGCCATTCACTTCGATGATTATTTTTATCCTTATCCCATTGCCGGCCGGGACTTCCCGGATGATGCAAAGTACCGTCAGTACGGTAACGGCATGAACAAATACGACTGGCGCCGCAGCAATACAGATTCCATCATTGCCATGATAAGCCGGGCAGTAAGAGAAACCAATCCGAAGTGCAGGTTTGGCATAAGTCCTTTTGGCATTTGGCGTAATGCATATGTAGATCCGCTTGGCAGTAACACCCGCGGCTTAAGCAACTACGATGACCTCTATGCAGATATTTTGTTGTGGCTGCGCAAAGGATGGATAGATTATGTAGCTCCGCAACTCTACTGGGAGATAGGCCATAAAGTAGCCCCCTATGAAGTGCTGGTAGATTGGTGGTCCAAGAATACTTACGGTAAAGATTGTTACATTGGCATAGGATATTACCGTGCAGGCAGCAATGCCGCCTGGAAAGACAAGACGCAGTTGCCGCGCCAGATAGAAATGATCAGAGACAGGCCCGCGCTCAAAGGCATGATATTTTACAGCAGCCGCATTTTTGAAAAGAATCCTAACGGCTGGAACGACAGTTTAAGACTGAACTATTTTAAATAGAAATGCAGTGAGGAAAATGTAATATATAAATCACGCTGAAATGAAAAAAGGCAATGTCCTCATCATCGGCTCAGGTCACATGGCCAAAAGAGTAAAAAAACTCCTTGCTCTCCGGAACTATGAGGTGATCCATACCGGCGACATTATTTCCGCTATTGCTGCAGATCCCTCTTCTACTATAGATACCATCGCCCGTGCCCTCAGCGATATAGATTTCTCTACCTTATCTATGGTATATGTGCTGGATGATAAGGATGAGCATAACCTGGAAATGGTGATCGCGTTGATCGCTTTAGATCCGAATGTATCAATCTGCACATCTTTATTCAATGAAAATTTACGACCGCATTTTGAGGCAGCACATGGCACCCTCTATATCCTCAATCCTGCCCGCCTGGCCGCTCCCGCTTTTATTGACGCATTGTATGAACCGCTTCACAGGAATGAACAGAATGTGGTTCACCATAATATGGTTAAGCCCTTAAAGCAGCCGGTGGACAGGTTTATGAAGTTGCTGGTCACTTCTTTTGCGACACTAATT
>JBGTJG010000092.1:0-2418 GCA_041745235.1 Ferruginibacter sp.
TAATACTAAATATCTTGCAAGAGTTGAGGCAGAAATCTACGACGAAGATCCTATTTTCAAATCTCAAGACAAAACTTTGATTGTTGTACATTATGCTCGAATTGCAGAAAGAGAGCTTTCTGAGCGAGATAAGCAAAAAATGTTCAGTTATACATACAAAGTTCGGATTTTAGGCACTTTTACAGACAGTGGCTCTACCATCGCTTTCACTACTGCTGTGAGAAAACTACCAATAGTTTCTTATATTGCAAGGCACTTAAATAAGCGCGAGATAGAAGCAATTCTAAATAAAACGAATGAAAATGGTGTTGAAATTGGTTACCTTTGCGTAGGAGAAACGGTTTTTAAAGATAAAGGACCAATTCTCTTTGAAATTAATAAGTTGCGTAATAGGCGCACAATGGTATTTGCTCAATCTGGCTTCGGAAAAACCAATCTTGTTAAGGTACTTCTTTACCATATGACTCGTGATACCTCCTATGGAAAGTTAATTTTTGACTTGAATGGTGAATATTTTTTACGTGGCACAACTACCTACGGATTAGGAGATATCAATGAAAATCCCGTTCGGGATAATGTTGTCGTGTATACCGATAAAAAGCTGCCGAAAATTTATCAGGAGCAAAACAGATTCATTTTTGGTGGGAAAGTTGCACTTAATATGCATAAGCATCTAGCAGTGGGTGACATACTAAATTTTGGGGCTGGCTTTTCTGAAGTTATGAAGTCTTTTCTTCAATATCTTGATGAAGATGGTGTATCTAATTTCATTGAAAATATTGATGATTACGTTAAAACTCCAAGCAATCTTTACCGAGAATTTTCTGATTTCTTTGGTGAGCAAAAAACAGATTCAAAGGGCAACATTAAAGAAGATGTTTCTGTCCGGAAAACTATTATGGCAATTCGGAAAAGGGTTCGCCATCTAATAGATGAAGGGAATCTACATTCTGGAGCATCAAATCTTATAGAAGATGTATTTATATATTTGAAGCAAGGCAAAACAATTATTATTGACTTATCACTAAAAGACAATATTGATGCCAGTATTATTTCAACTATTCTCGTTCGTAAATTGTTTGAAAGCAACAAGGAAAAATTCACCTCGGATGAGCCAGAAGAAATTGTTAATGCTGTTGTTTTTGTAGAAGAAGCCCAAAATGTTTTATCTCAGGAATTTGTTAAATCAAATGCGAATCCATTTGTCAGAGTAGCAAAAGAAGGACGTAAATTCGGATTAGGTTTAGTTGCCGTAATACAACGTCCCTCTGCTATTTCTGATGAAATAAGAACCCAAGCAGAAAATTTCTTTGCCTTTCACATGGGCAATTCCGACGATATTAAAGCACTTGTGAAGTCAAATATCAACTATGATGGGGTAATCTCAAACTTTATTCAACGAGAAACGATTGCAGGAAATCTTTATATAGTTTCATCTGACCAAGCTTGTGCCCTTCCTGTTCGGGTCACTGAGTTTGAAAAGCTTGTGGAAGGAAAAGTTTATTTAGAAGCTAAATTTAAAGATTAAAGAGGACTACAAGTGCAATCTGAGGCGTTTTTTAGATGAATATGTGATGGAAGAAAAGCACAAAATAGTTCTTAAGCAAAAAATTATTAGAAATCTAAAAGATTATGGAGTTATATGGAACGAAAACACTCATCAAGTGACTGTAAAGGATTTCCGAGAAGTTCAGCGAAAATTAGCAGAGCGGACAAATTCAAAGGGACAAGAGTATAAAAGTAAGATTCAAAGTTACCTTGCACAACCATTAGATATTGATATATCTAGAATTGATCCTTATCTTGTTACAGTTGAATCCAGAACTGAGCATAAACAACTTTGGGCTTATGCCACTTCTTATTGGTCAGTCCCTGTCACAGTTGGCTATGGAAGACGCATTCGATACTTTGTCTTTGATCGCCAGAACGATAAATTAATAGGTATAATTGGTCTTTGCGATCCTGTTATTGGTTTGGGTGTTAGAGATAACGAATCTATTGGGTGGACAAAAGATCAAAAAATGCAGCGCCTATATAACTGTATGACTGCATATATTCTTGGGGCAATCCCACCTTACAACAAGGTACTTAGTTCTAAATTAATTGCTCTTACTTTAATGTTTCCAAAGGTTCGTAAAGACTTTTACCAAAAATACAAAGATAGCGCTTCTGTTATTACTGGAAAAAACAAAATGCCTTATCTTGTTTATATCGATACCTTGGGAGCATTTGGTAAATCAGCAATTTATAACCGCTTAGAAAACTGGGATTTTATAAATTACACCAAAGGACAGAGCCACCTTCACATAACAGCTAACGGTAGTTGGGAACTAATTAGGCAAGTTGTACCAGATGATGTTTTTAATACTTACAAATTTGGCGAAGGTCCAAATTGGAAAATGCGGATTTTGAAAAGAG
>JBGTJG010000093.1:0-3837 GCA_041745235.1 Ferruginibacter sp.
CGTAATAAGCCGGCAAGTTCGCCGGTGGCTTTAGGGAATGCACGCATTTCACGGATCGTAAATTCATCTAAAGTGAGAATGTTCCTGTTTGTAATCATGCTGCAAATTTATACAATAGACTGATGATATCTGCCGGCAAGCGCCACTTTATAATGAGAAGATCCGTATGGCACAGGAAAGTACTCACCTTGTCGGCTTTATTATCTCGTGTATCTTGCGCAAAATTTACAGCAGGATGAATGTGTTTAAATTCGGCGGAGCTTCTATTAATACGACGGAACGTATCCAAAATACCGCAAAAATTATCGGTGTACATGCGCCGAAGAAATTACTGGTAGTTGTATCTGCTATGGGCAAAACAACGAATGCGTTGGAAAAGGTAACGGAAGCGTTTTTTGAAAACAGGACAGCAGATGCCTTAAAACTGTTTGAGCAGGTGAAACAAAACCACCTCAATGTTGTAAAATATTTACTTGTAGTAAATTGGCAGGCTGCGGAAGATCAGCTCAAAGATTTTTTTACTGAAATAGAATGGGTCTTGCACGATAAACCCGTTCGTAATTTTGACTATTATTATGATCAGATCGTTTGTTGCGGTGAATTATTCAGCACTTGTATTGTATATCATTATCTGCAGGAACAAAACGTAAAAGTAAAATGGATAGATGTGAGAGATATCGTGCGGACAGATAATAATTTTCGTGATGCATCAGTAGATTTTGATTTTACAACGGGAAAGATCAATAACGAAATAGTTCCACTTTTTGCAGATCATGATGTGGTAATAACTCAGGGATTTATTGGTGCTACAGATGAAAATGAAAGTACCACGCTTGGCCGCGAAGGCAGTGACTACTCAGCCGCTATTTTTGCAAATATTCTTAATGCGGTAGGGCTCACGATATGGAAAGATGTAGAAGCCGTGATGAATGCCGATCCCGGTAAGTTTAAAGATGCAGTAAAAATACCGCTGCTAACTTATACAGAAGTTATAGAGATGTCCTATTATGGCGCCCAGGTAATACATCCTAAAACGATTAAGCCACTTCAAAATAAAAACATACCGTTGTATGTAAAAAGCTTTTTAGATACAGCTTTACCGGGTACAGTCATCAATGCAGATAAAGCGGAGGTACTGCCGCCCGTAATTGTGCTCAAAGAAAACCAGGCTCTGCTTCACTTTCGTTCCCGCGACTTTTCATTTATAGAAGGCAAACCCGTTGAGGAATTGCACAACATTTTTAAGAAAATAAGATTGCAGCCTAACCTCTCGCAGAATACCGCTATTTCTCTCATGTGCTGCTTTGACGGGCATGCGGAGAAGACAGCGGAGATTGCCGCAGAGGCGTCTTTGTTATTTGATGTGGAAGTAGAAAGAGATCTGTCTTTGCTCACCATCCGGCACTACAATGATGCAACAATAAAAAAACTTACGGAGGGGAAAAATATTGTGTTGGAACAGCGTACTCCGGAAACGATGCAGGCGGTGATAAGGCATTAATTTTCTATGGCTGGGTCAAACACGTTTTCGCGGAGGTATAGTATTAGTTTCTTCCATCGTAACTATATATGCTTTGCTGACCGGTTGTGTTAATGATTGATCTTTATTTCGAAATATGCAATTCTCAAATACTACCTTAGATCCGTTAACACATTGAGATGTAGGAATATTCCTTGTGTTATTTGTAATTTCTTTGCTGCAAGGCCTTTCGATCATCATTACATTTGGAAATCCCCGTCCGACAAAGAATATTCTCCCCGTAACTAATTCCAAGCCGCTCAATTGTTCTTTTGTAAGAACACTTTTCAGTTCTATATCTTGAAAATCAGTCCTTTTAAATTCGCTGATCTTACTTTCAATTCCTTCTTTAAGATCAGAAGCTGTTTTTCGTCCTGCAACTTTAGGTTTGACTTGAGAATATCCAGTAACAGTAATAAATATTACCAAAATCGTCAGGTGTAATTTACTTCTATGCATGTAGTAGTTTGAAAGTAACACACGATACTAATTGAGAACATACTCCCCTTTCATATTCACCATAATGATCGGCAGATCTTTCTTCAATTCAAAATAATCATAAACCTCTTTGATGTTCTCATTGAATTGTTGGAGGTAACCGTTGTCCTTCATAGATGCAGCAAGAAAATCAGCAGATTTCTTTACATTATAGCGCACCGGGAAAACGTGAACAGGGATAAATTCCTGGCCTTGGTTCTTTACATGAGATGCCAGGAAATACAATTCTTCCATTGGCATATCAGTGATAGGTATACAACCTGTAGAAACACAATCACCGTGTATGTAAATAGCGCTGCCCGGTCTTGCCCTGTCACTCAGTATCCTGTCAGAAGCATTCGGGTAATTCAGCCCCATGGACAAATGATAATTGCTGTTTGGGTTGTACTCGTTAATGTGATAAAAACCTTCCGGCACCTGGTAATCGCCCTCTACCCGCTTAGGTCCCATTGAGCCGCTCTGCTGGCACACTTTGTAGGTTTTAAAAAGTTTATACGGTTGTTTGCCATCAGATTTTACCCATACTTCAAGCTGGCGCTCATACTTAAAGGACCGGAGATACATCGCCTGTGCGGGCCAGGTGATATTTTGTTTTGCAAATTGTTTTTTAAGAGAATCCTGCATCAGCAGGCTGGCCTCGGGGCTTTTCAAAAACATTTTAGGCCCTGCTGCATGCTGAGCCCCGGATGAAAATGAAATTGATATAGCTAAAATAAAGAAACAGGCAATTTTTAGCAGGTTCTTCATAGATAAGAGGTTAATTAAAGCTAAAATAAATCTTTTATTACTTAGGTCTTGTTAAAGATGTATACAGCATGTGAACATCCATACAACCCTCAACTTTCAACCTTTAACCTTAAACTTTTAACCTCTTATAAATTTCCCCTCGCATCCTGCTCCCTCTCCAGTGCTTCAAACAATGCTTTGAAATTTCCTTTTCCAAAACTCTTTGCTCCCTTGCGCTGTATGATCTCAAAAAATAAAGTAGGCCTGTCCTGCAATGGTTTGCTGAATATTTGCAGCAAATAACCTTCTTCATCCCGATCTATCAGGATCCCGAGGTTGTGCAACGGTTCAAGGTCTTCATCTATCTTGCCCACACGGTCCAACACATCTGCATAATAACTGTCCGGTATCTTTAAAAATTCTACGCCGCGGCCTTGCAGGTCTGTAACGGTTTTTACAATATCAGCGGTGGCAATAGCAACGTGCTGTACCCCTTCACCGTTATAAAAATCCAGATACTCTTCTACCTGGCTTTTTTTCTTTCCTTCTGCCGGTTCATTTATGGGGAATTTTACAAAACCGTTCCCGTTACTCATAACCTTGCTCATAAGTGCAGAGTATTCGGTAGAAATATCATTATCATCAAAACTGAGTATGTTTTTAAAGCCCATCACTTCCTCGTAAAATTTCACCCATGGATTCATTTGGTTCCAACCCACATTACCCACACAATGGTCTACATACAAAAGTCCTGAAGAAATGGGCGCATAACCGGATTCCCATTTTCTGAACCCCGGCATAAATACACCCTGATAGTTTTTGCGTTCTATGAAAAGATGTACTGTTTCTCCATAAGTGTGTATGCCGCTCATTACCACCTCACCGTTATCATCCTTAATTTGCTTAGGCTCCAGGCAAGATCGGCCACCGCGTTTGGTGGTCTGTTCCCAGGCATCGGTTGCATTATCTACCATAAGAGCAAGCACTTTTACGCCGTCACCATGCTTGCTCACATGCGCTGCTATTTCACTTTCTTCCCGCAATGCTGTAGTAAGTACAAAAGTGAGCTTGTTCTGCCGTATCACATAGCTTAC